>NZ_JBSFAI010000022.1:0-52884 GCF_056280165.1 Ralstonia sp. 110700041-2
CCGCTCTACACCTGCTTCTCCACCACTCAACACCACCACCGTCACCTGCGTTTCGGCGCTGTGTTTTGCAGCGAGGGGCGAACTATAGGCGGGTTCCCGGAGCTTGGCAACACCTTTGTCATGACGGGCTGATGACGTGTTCGTGAAGAATAGCCGCCAGCCCCGTCTGCATATGGGATTGCGGCCCCAAAAGGACTCGCAAAAGCAGGCCTGGGATACCCGATACCGTTACTCGGGTATTCCCGAAGTCACCCTGCTACGCCGTCCTTATTGGTGCTTGAACGCCGCTGCACGCTTTTCGACGAAGGCGCGCATGCCTTCTTTCTGGTCTTCTGTAGCGAATGTGGCGTGGAACAGGCGGCGCTCCAGATGCACGCCCTCGCTGAGCGAAGTCTCGTAGGCCGCGTTGATCGACTCTTTGATCATCATGACCGTGGGCAGCGAGAAGCCGGCAATGGTTTCTGCGGCCTGAATGGCTTCGTCGAGCAGCTTGTCGGCGGGGATGACGCGCGAGACTAGGCCGGCGCGCTCGGCTTCCTCCGCGCCCATCATGCGGGCAGTCAAGCAGAGGTCCATGGCCTTGGCCTTGGAGACGGCGCGCGGCAGGCGTTGCGTGCCGCCTGCGCCGGGCATGGTGCCGAGCTTGATTTCCGGCTGGCCGAACTTGGCGGTATCGGCGGCGAGGATGATGTCGCACATCATGGCCAGTTCACAGCCGCCACCGAGCGCGTAGCCGGCCACCGCGGCGATCACCGGCTTGCGGATGCGGCGAATGGTTTCCCAGTTGCGCGTGATGTATTCGTTCTTGTAGACGGTAGCGAAGTCGTAATCGGCCATGGCGCCGATATCCGCGCCGGCGGCGAACGCCTTTTCACTGCCGGTAATGACGATGGCGCCAATGTTGGCGTCGGCATCGAAGGCGAGCAACGCGCCACCGAGTTCGTCCATGAGCGCATCGTTGAGGGCGTTGAGTGCCTTCGGACGATTGAGCGTAATGAGACCGACGCGACCGCGCGTTTCGACCAGAATGTTTTCGTAGGACATGGAAGCTCCAGTTGGAATGGATGTAATATTAGCCGACCAACCGGTCGGTTAATCAATGAACCGATGACCGAGGAGGAGACAAGATGACCAGCCCGACCATTCTGCTTGACTGGCATGAACACGTGGCAACCATCACGCTGAACCGGCCCGATCAGCTCAACAGCTTCACGGCCGGCATGCACCGGGAACTGCGCGAAGCGCTGGACAAGGTGGAGCGCCAGCGCGCCCGCGCTTTGATCCTGACCGGAGCGGGACGCGGCTTCTGCGCAGGGCAGGATCTCTCCGAACTCAATTTCACGCCCGGGCAGATGACCGACCTGGGCCAGCTCATCGACGAGCAATTCAACCCGCTGGTGCGCCGTCTGCGCGCCATGCCCCTGCCCGTGATTGCCGCCGTGAATGGCGTGGCCGCCGGCGCCGGCGCAAACCTGGCGCTGGCGTGCGACATCGTGATGGCCGCCGAGAATGCATGCTTCCTCCAGGCGTTTGTAAAGATCGGGCTGCTGCCGGATTCGGGCGGGACGTGGTTCCTGCCGCAGCGCATCGGTGTGGCGCGGTCGATGGGGCTGGCGATGCTTGGCGAGAAGCTCGACGCCAAGACTGCGCTCGCCTGGGGCTTGATCTGGGGCGTTTATCACGATGCCAAGATCCTGATGACCGAAGTGAATTGCATGGCCGACCATCTGGCCAAGCAACCCACCCGGGCGCTGGCGGCCATCAAGCGCGCCATGCATGCGGCGCCCACACAGTCGTTGGACGCCCAACTGGATCTCGAGCGCGACCTGCAGCGCGAACTCGGCAATTCCCGCGACTATGCAGAAGGCGTGGACGCCTTTCTGAACAAGCGCGTGGCCCATTTCACCGGCGAATAAGGACATCAGCGTGACGGAAACGACCCTCCACGATGCGCAGGCGCTGGCTGAAGCGGCCTGCAAAAGCATGTTCGACGCTGATGCCTGCACCCGCTGGCTCGGCATGCGCGTGGAGGCGGTCGCGCCCGGCTATGCCCGGCTGTCGATGGCGGTGCGGCCTGAATTCCTCAACGGGCATCGCACCTGTCATGGCGGATTGATCTTCACGCTGGCCGATTCGGCTTTCGCGTTTGCCTGCAACAGCCATAACCACAACACGGTGGCGGCTGGGTGCGGCGTCGACTTCCTGCGCCCGGCGCACGGCGGCGACACCCTCACAGCAGAGGCAACCGAGCAGGTCTTGTCCGGCCGACACGGCATCTACGACGTACGCGTGACAAACCAGGCCGGCGAGGTGGTCGCCATGTTTCGCGGCAAATCTGCGCAGATTCGCGGCCAGGTCATTCCGGTCCCTGGCAGCCCAGAACCCTAGTTCGACCTCTATATAAAGCCGTTCACAAAACCGCATCACCATTAGAGGACGCCTCAGAACCTGTTCACGATCCGTATCGAGCGGCCCGAGGTTGGCCCGAGAAGCGCAACCGTACATGGGTACGGTGAGCATCGCAGGGCCAAGATCGGGACGCGCAGTAGGATCGTGAGCAGGTTCGCACGACGGCGTCCCGAGGAGACCCGCATGCGCCCCCGCTCGACCGACCTGCCGCTCGATCCGATCGAGACCGCCAGCCGCGACGCCATCCAGGCACTGCAGCTTGAACGCCTGAAGCGCAGCCTCGCGCACGCGTATGAGAACGTGCCCGCCTATCGGGCGAAGTTCGACGCGGCGGGTGTGCATCCGTCAGATTTGCAGTCGCTTGCCGATCTGGCGAAGTTTCCGTTCACAACCAAGACCGATCTGCGCGACAACTATCCGTTCGGCATGTTTGCGGTGCCGCAGGATCGGATCGCGCGCATCCACGCGTCGTCGGGTACGACCGGCAAACCCACGGTGGTCGGCTACACGCTGGCGGATATCGATACATGGGCCGGCTTGGTGGCGCGCTCGATCCGGGCGGCGGGGGCACGGCGCGGCGACAAGGTCCACGTGAGCTACGGCTACGGGCTTTTCACCGGCGGCCTGGGCGCGCATTACGGCGTGGAGCGCGCGGGGCTGACGGCCATCCCGTTTGGCGGTGGGCAAACCGAGCGGCAAGTGCAACTCATCCACGATTTTCAGCCGCAAATCATCATGGTGACGCCCAGCTACATGCTGGCCATTGCCGACGAGTTCGAACGCCAAGGCATGGACCCGGCCGCGTCGAGCCTGCAGATCGGCATCTTCGGCGCCGAGCCATGGACACCCGAAATGCGCAGCGCCATCGAAGCGCGCATGGGGCTTTCAGCGGTCGATATCTACGGCCTGTCGGAGGTGATGGGGCCTGGCGTGGCCAGCGAATGCGCCGAAACCAAGGACGGCCCGACCATCTGGGAAGACCACTTCTATCCGGAGATCATTGATCCGGACACCGGCGAGGTGCTGCCCGACGGCGAATTCGGCGAACTGGTGTTCACGTCGCTGACCAAGGAAGCGATGCCGGTGGTGCGCTATCGCACGCGCGATCTGACGCGCCTATTGCCCGGCACGGCGCGTCCGGGCTTGCGCCGCATGGAGAAAATCACCGGCCGCTGCGACGACATGATGATCGTGCGCGGTGTGAACGTGTTCCCATCGCAGATCGAGGAATTGATCCTGAAGCACGCGGCGCTATCACCGCACTATCAATGCGTGCTCGGCAAGGAAGGACCGCTGGATACACTGACGGTGCGGATCGAGGCGGCGCTAGGCGCGCCGGCTGACGCGGCAAAATCGGCGAGCAGCCACCTGGCGCGCGACATCAAGTCGTTGATCGGCGTGACCGCCGCGATCGAGACACTGGCCAGCGGCGGAATCGAGCGGTCGGTCGGCAAGGCGCGCCGCGTGGTGGACTTGCGGCGCACCTAGCGTCTTGCAGCGTGTTACCGGGCAGCAACGCCGATGCTGCCCCCCTTCGGCACCAGCACCCACAGCCGACCGGCCTGCTTCATGCGGCCCGCGAGGTCGCCAGCGGCATCGCCATGGCCGAAGTAATAGTCGGCGCGCACAGCCCCGCGAATGGCCGAACCCACGTCCTGCGCAAACACGAGCTTCTGGATCGGATCGGTCGATAGCGGCTTGGTCGTCGACAGGAACACCGGCGAGCCCAGCGGAATGTAGGTCGGGTCGACGGCGATCGAGCGTTCGTCCGTGAGCGGCACGCCCAGCTTGCCGATCGGGCCGCCCGTGTTGCCCGGCGTTTCGGCAAAGAACACGTAGCGCGGGTTGATGTTGAGCATCTCTTCCACGCGGCTCGGATTGGCGCGGGCCCACGCCTTGATCCCTTGCATGGTGGCCTGCATCGGCGTGATTTCGCCCATGTCGAGCAGCCAGCGCGCAAACGAACGGAACGGCTGGTTGTTCGTGCCCCCCACGCCCAGGCGCATGATGCCCCCCTCTTCCAGCTGAACCTGTCCCGAGCCCTGGATCTGCAGGAACGCCGCTTCGACCGGGTCGTCCACCCAGACAACTTCTTGCCCCTGAAGCGCCGGACTGCGGATCAACTGCGCGCGCGCCGGCAGCGTCTTGCCGCGCCACGCGGCAGGCATGCGGTACAGCGGCGTCTGATAGGCGCCGTGGCGGGTGCGCGAGCCACGCAGCAGCGGTTCGTAGTAACCGGTGATGAGGCCGCTGTCGGTGCCGTCGTCCTTCACGACCCGATACGGCGTGAAGTTGTCTTCAAAAAACACGCGCATGGCAATCGGATCACCGGCATCGACCATCAGGCCAGCGGAGCACACGCGCGACCAATCGGTGCGGCGCTTCATCGCCTGGCAGTTCGATTGCAGCGCGGGCCAGGCGGAGGCGAGGTCATCGGCGGTCCAGCCGGACACATCAGCCCAGGTGGCGGGGGCCAGATGCCCGCCGAGCGAGCCTGTTGGCGCTTGCGGCGTTTCGACGCGGGGCGGGGGCCCGCTCGTACAAGCGGCAAGCAAGGCCACGACCAGAACAGCGGCCAGTCCGCCCCAGCGGCGACAGGTGCCGGTGCGGGCTTGTGTCAATGCGTCCAAGGTTGCTGCTGTCATGCGTGTTTCATCCTGTCCGGTGCGGCCGCGGGCTTGGCTACAATGCCTCGCACCCGAGCTTCCCGCCATCGACCATGAGCCAATTCTTTGAAAACCATCCGATGATGCTGTTCGGCCTGGAGGCCGGCGTGGCGCTGTTCCTGCTGATCTTCATCGTGATCTGGACAATGTCGGGCGCCAAGAAGCATCCACGCCCGCTGCGTGCCCCGCCCGAGCATCCGTCGCGCCACGGCGACGCTGCCAAGCCTTCGCAATCGACCGACGCAGCGCCAAAAGATTCTCAAGCCGCCAATTCCGACGCGCCCTGATTCCCGATCAGTGCAGCATGCGCGGCATCACCAGCGCAAATTCGGGGATGGGCGCCTCGAAACGGTGGCCGTCTTCGGCCACGCAGAAATATTCGCCGCGCATCGTGCCCACGGGCGTCTTGATGGTCGCCCAGCTCGTGTACTCGAAGGATTCACCCGGCGGGAGCAGCGGCTGATGGCCGACCACGCCGAGGCCGTTCACTTCCTGGACCTGCTCTTCGGCGTCGGTAATCACCCAGTGGCGTGAAATGAGCTGGCTCGGCACGTCGCCGGTATTGCGGATGGTGATGGTGTAGGCGAAGGCGTAGCTGCCCTGCTCCGGCTCGGATTGCTCCGGCAGATAGCGCGTCCGGACCTGGACGGTGAGTTCGTAGCTTGGCATGACAATCCACAATAAGAATGGCGCCCATTGTGCGGCATGGCCGTGGCACCGGCAAGGCGCGAGCGGACGTCCGATCCGGCTAAAATAGCGCCCTTCCTTGCGCTTTCGCGTGCGAGTTCACGCGCCTTATCCGTCTCCCATCATGTCTGCAGCCATCGATCCGTCCGGTTTCCGCATCGCCCCGTCCATCCTCTCCGCCGACTTTGCCCGCCTGGGCGAAGAAGTGCGCCGCGTGCTCGAATCGGGCGCGGACTGGATCCACTTCGATGTGATGGACAACCACTACGTGCCGAACCTGACCGTCGGGCCGCTGGTTTGCGAGGCGATCCGCCCGCACGCACAAAAGGACGGCAAGCCGGTGCCGATCGACGTGCATCTGATGGTCAGCCCGGTCGATCGCATCATCCCGGACTTCGCAAAGGCCGGCGCCGACCTGATCACCTTCCACCCGGAAGCGTCCGAGCACATCGACCGCTCGCTGGCGCTGATCCGCGACAACGGCTGCAAGGCCGGCCTGGTGTTCAATCCGGCCACCCCGCTGCACTACCTGGACCATGTAATGGACCGCCTGGACATGGTGCTGATCATGTCGGTCAACCCCGGCTTTGGCGGCCAATCGTTCATTCCGGAAGCGCTGAACAAGCTGCGTGCCGTGCGCCAAAAGCTCGACGCATACCAGGACAAGACCGGCCGCAAGATCCTCCTTGAGATCGACGGCGGCGTGAAGGCAGACAACATTGCCGAGATTGCCAAGGCCGGCGCAGACACCTTCGTCGCGGGTTCGGCCGTGTTCGGCAAGCCGGACGCGGATGGCGGCTACCGCGGCACCGTGGGCGCGCTGCGCCAAGCGCTGGCCCCCCTGGCATGATGACGGGCGTGCTACCCGCCGGCCCCGTCCGCGCTGTCATCATCGACCTAGACGGGACGATGGTCGACACGGCGGGCGACTTCCACGCCGCCATCAATGCGATGCTGGGGGCGCTTGGCGCCGCGCCGGACATGCCAGCCGAGGAAGTGGTCAGTTACGTCGGCAAAGGCTCGGAAAACCTCGTGCGGCGCGCGCTTGATGCACGCTTGCCGCCCGCCCAGGCCAACAGCCGCTTTGCGGAGGGGCTGGAGTTGTACCAGCGCGCCTACATCGCCATCAACGGACAGCACGTGAACGTCTATGACGGCGTGCGCGAAGGGCTGGCTGCACTGCGCGACATGGGCATCGCTCTCGCGTGCGTGACGAATAAGCCACGCGATTTCACGCAGCCGCTCCTGGCGCAGCTCGGCCTGAACACGTATTTCGACCTCGTCTACCCGGGCGACGCCTTCCAGTATCGCAAGCCCGATCCGTACCCCATGCTGCGGGTGGCGGAGGCGTTTGGCGTGGCCCCGGTTGAAATCGTGGCCATTGGCGACTCGGAAAACGACGCCCGCGCGGCCCGTGCCGCCGGCATGCGCGTGCTGGCGGTACCGTATGGCTATAACCACGGCCAGCCTATACAGGGCGCCGGGGCCGATGCTATAGTCGACACACTTTTTGCGGCAGCCGAGTTGATCCGGCCCTATGCGGAGCCACACAACGCCGTCTCTGCCGCTTCAACTGACGATCCATGTTCCTGAATCGCAAACGCGTCGACGCTGGTGGTGACCGGGGGGCCTGGCCCTGGCGGCCCTGGCACGCCCTCGTCCGGGCGTAAGCGTTTGCACGGCTGCTGATCGTTCTTCCTCGGTTTCGGCACTCTGGCGCGCCACGAACGCGCCGCCCAAACCACCCCCGCATCTCCTGCCCCAAACGCTGACCGCCCGCCGGTCTTCCGCTGACCCGCTATCGGCTGCGGACGACCCTTGCGGGATCGCACGGTCGCTTTTACGACGTTCGCGCGTTCCCATCCCTGATGTTCTGCTAACGTTCCGACGGCACCATCGACGCTCTTGCGTTTGCCGTGGACCGAACGCATGTCGGTGGGCGCGCAACCGCCCCGCCTGCTGAATCGACCTGACCGCTCATGACCGAACTCGAATTCAAATCGCTGGCCGACCAGGGCTACAACCGTATTCCGCTGATTGCCGAGGCATTGGCCGACCTGGAGACGCCGCTGTCGCTGTATCTGAAGCTGGCGCAATCGCACGACCGCGGCACGCACACGTTCCTGCTGGAATCGGTAGTGGGCGGCGAGCGCTTCGGGCGTTACTCCTTCATCGGCCTGCATGCGCACACCTTGCTGCGCGCGAAGGGCAATCGCACGGAAGTCGTCACCGACGGCAAGGTGGTGGAGACGAACGAAGGCAACCCGCTGGACTTTATTGCCGCGTTCGAGCGCCGTCAGAAAGTGGCGCTGCGCCCGGGCCTGCCGCGGTTTTGCGGCGGCCTGGCCGGCTACTTCGGCTACGACGCCGTGCGCTTCATCGAGCCGCGACTGGCTGACACCGCCCCGCCCGACGATCTGCAACTGCCCGACATCCAACTCATGCTGTGCGAAGAGTTGGCCGTGATCGACAACCTGTCCGGCAAGCTCTACCTGATCGTCTACGCCGACCCGTCCAAGCCCGAAGCCTATTCACGCGCCAAGCAGCGCCTGCGCGCGTTGCGTACGAAGCTGCACCAGCCGGTGGATGTGCCGGTGACGTCAGCGTCGGTGCGTACCGACACCATTCGGGAGTTCGACAAGGCGGACTACATCACCGCCGTGCTCAAGGCCAAGGAATACATCGCCGCCGGCGACATGATGCAGGTGCAGATCGGCCAGCGGCTGGTCAAGCCGTTCCGCGATGCGCCGCTGTCGCTGTACCGCGCGCTGCGCTCGCTGAACCCGTCGCCGTACATGTACTTCTACAACTTCGGCGACATGCAGATCGTCGGGGCATCGCCGGAAATCCTGGTGCGCCAGGAAGAGCGTCGTGTCCCGGTTGCTGAAAATAACGGCAACGGCGCCGACGAATCCGCCCGCATCGTCACGATCCGTCCGCTGGCCGGCACGCGCCCGCGCGGCAGCACGCCCGAGCGCGATGCGGAACTCGCCACCGAGCTGCTCAACGATCCGAAAGAGATCGCCGAGCACGTCATGCTGATCGACCTCGCGCGCAACGACATCGGCCGCATTGCCGAGATCGGCTCGGTCAAGGTGACGGACCAGATGGTCATCGAGAAGTATTCCCACGTGCAGCACATCGTCAGCTCGGTCGAAGGCCGCCTCAAGCCCGGCATGACGAACATGGACGTACTGCGCGCGACCTTCCCGGCCGGCACGCTGTCGGGTGCACCTAAAGTGCGCGCAATGGAGATCATCGACGAGCTGGAGCCCGTCAAGCGCGGCATCTACGGCGGCGCGGTGGGCTATCTCTCGTTCTCGGGCGAGATGGATCTGGCGATCGCCATCCGCACCGGCATCGTCAAGGACGGCAACCTCTATGTGCAGGCCGCCGCCGGGGTGGTGGCCGATTCCGACCCGGATGCCGAATGGAGAGAGACCGAACACAAGGCGCGCGCCGTGCTGCGTGCCGCCGAGCAAGTGCAAGACGGCCTCGACGCCGATTTCTGAGGTTAAGGAGACCACCATGCTGCTGATGCTCGACAACTACGACTCCTTTACCTACAACATCGTCCAGTACTTTGGCGAACTCGGCCAGGACGTGCGCACCTATCGCAACGACGAGATCACGATCGAAGAGATCGAAAAGCTGAACCCGGAGCGCATCTGCCTGTCGCCCGGCCCGTGCACGCCGACGGAAGCCGGCATCCTCGTTCCGGCGCTCAAGCACTTTGCGGGGCGCGTGCCCATCCTGGGCGTGTGCCTCGGGCACCAGGCCATTGCCGACGCGTTTGGCGGGCGCGTGATCCGCGCGCAGAAGGTGATGCACGGCAAGGTCAGCACCATCGAAAACACCGGCGTGGGCGTATTCGCCAACCTGCCGCGGCATTTCAAGGTGACGCGCTATCACT
This sequence comes from Ralstonia sp. 110700041-2, assembly GCF_056280165.1. Lineage (NCBI taxonomy): Bacteria > Pseudomonadati > Pseudomonadota > Betaproteobacteria > Burkholderiales > Burkholderiaceae > Ralstonia > Ralstonia sp. 110700041-2. The sequence goes on from NZ_JBSFAI010000022.1 coordinate 9,676, forward strand.
CACTCGCGATCGAGCGCGAAACGCTGCCGGACTGCCTGGAAGTGACAGCCTGGACCGAAGACGGCGAAATCATGGGCGTGCGCCATAAGACGCTGCCGGTGGAAGGCGTGCAGTTCCACCCGGAATCGATCCTGTCGGAACACGGCCACGCGCTGCTCGCCAACTTCCTGAAGGAACGCGTCTGATGCGCCGCGCGTGCGCGGTGGCGCTGGCGATGATCGCAAGCCTGCCGGCGATGGCCGGTACGCTGGAAGCCTGCCGGGCCGCCCAGCCTGAGGCCGGCAACGTCGCCCAATGCGTGCAGACCGCACGCAAGGCGGCGCAAACGGAACTGGCCTCGGCCGAATCGACACGCCGCACCGCGCTACGCGCCCGCATGGCTGCCAACAAGGGCACGGACCGTGGCGCCGCCATGGCTTTCGACCGCACCGTGCGCGCACACCAACTCTACCGGCAGGCCGAATGTGACCTGCAACGCCGCCTGGCCCGCAATGCGCCCGATGCCGACCTGGCAGAAGCCGCGTGCGAGGCCGATCTCTCGCGTGAGCGCATCGGCGCCTTGCGCGACGCCGCACAGCCGGCCACCCCGGTTGCGGCTCCGGCAGCGCCCAACTGAATACGGAACGACCATGTCCATCACTCCGCAAGAAGCGCTGACGCGCTGCATCGAGCACCGCGAGATCTTCCACGACGAAATGCTGCACCTGATGCGGCTCATCATGCGCGGCGAGATGTCGCCCGTCATGGCGGCCGCCCTCACCATGGGGCTGCGCGTCAAGAAAGAGACCATCGGCGAGATCGCGGCCGCTGCCACCGTCATGCGCGAATTCGCCACCAAGGTCGATGTGCCGGCTGAGGTGTCCGATCACTTTGTTGACATCGTCGGCACGGGCGGCGACGGCGCCAACACCTTCAACATCTCCACCGCTTCGATGTTCGTGGCGGCCGCCGCAGGCGCGCGCATCGCCAAACATGGCGGACGCGGCGTCAGCTCCAAGTCGGGCAGTGCCGATGTGCTCGAAGCGCTGGGCGTGAACATCATGCTCACGCCCGAACAGGTGGCCGAATCGATCGAGACGGCCGGCATCGGTTTCATGTTCGCGCCCAACCACCACCCGGCCATGAAGAACGTCGCCCCGATCCGCAAGGAGCTGGGCGTGCGCACGATCTTCAACATCCTCGGGCCCCTGACCAACCCGGCCGGCGCGCCGAACATCCTCATGGGCGTGTTCCATCCGGACCTGGTCGGCATCCAGGTGCGTGTGATGCAGCGGCTGGGCGCCAAGCACGCCGTGGTCGTCTACGGCAAGGACGGCATGGACGAGGTCTCGCTGGGTGCTGCCACGCTGGTCGGCGAACTGAAGGACGGCGTGGTGACCGAATACGAAATCCATCCGGAAGACTTCGGGCTGCAGATGGTCTCCAACCGCAGCCTGAAGGTGGCCGACGCCGACGAGTCCAAAGCCATGCTGATCGAAGCGCTGGAAAACAAGCCGGGCACGCCGCGCGAGATCGTCTCGCTCAACGCGGGCGCGGCGCTGTATGCAGCCAACATCGCCGGCTCGATCGGCGACGGCATGAAGCTGGCCCGCGAAGCCATCGCCTCGGGCGCCGCGCGCGCCAAGCTCGACGAACTCGTGCGCGTCACCAACCAGTTCAAAGCCTGATATGTCCGACATCCTCCAGAAAATCCTGGCCGTGAAGGCCGAAGAAGTGGCCGCCGCGCGCAAGCACCGAGACCTGCCCAGCGTGCGCGCCGAAGCCGAAGCCAACCGCAGCGACAGCACGCTCAGGGCCCGCGGCTTTGCCAGGGCAATGCGCGACAAGATCGCCGCCGGCAACGCAGCGGTCATCGCCGAAGTGAAAAAGGCGTCGCCGTCCAAAGGTGTGCTGCGCCCGAACTTCAAGCCAGCCGACATCGCCCGCAGCTATGCCGAGCACGGCGCCGCGTGTCTGTCCGTCCTGACCGACGAACAGTTCTTCCAGGGCCACGCCGATTACCTGCGCGAGGCGCGCGCCGCCTGCACGCTGCCGGTGCTGCGCAAGGATTTCATGGTCGATCTGTATCAGGTGTACGAAGCGCGCTCGTGGGGTGCGGACTGCATCCTGCTGATCGTCGCCGCGCTGGACCAGGGCCTGATGGAAGAACTCGAAGCGTGCGCGCTGGAACTCGGCATGGACGTGCTCGTGGAAGTGCACGACGGCCATGAGCTGGACCGCGCGCTGCGCCTGCAAACACCGCTGGTGGGTGTGAACAACCGCAACCTGCGCACGTTCGAAACCACGCTCGACACCACGCTCGGCCTGCTCAAGCACATGCCGGACGATCGCATCGTCGTCACGGAATCCGGCATCCTCACGCCGGACGATGTGCGCAAGATGCGCGCCGCAGCCGTCAACGCGTTCCTCGTCGGCGAAGCCTTCATGCGTGCAGACGACCCGGGCGCCGAACTGGCCCGCCTGTTTGCCTGAGCGCCAGACACAATGGCCCGCGAGATTGAACTGAAGCTGGCCGTATCGGCCGGCGCGCACGACGCACTGGTCGGCTGGCTGGACGCCAATGCGCAGGCGGCCGGCTCGGTGGAATTGGCGAACGTCTACTACGACACGCGCGACCAGGCGCTGGCGCGCAACCGCGCCGCGCTGCGCGTGCGCCGTCAGGGCAGTCAATGGCTGCAGACGCTGAAGACCGCAGCAGTGAGTACGTCCGGTTTGAGCGCCCGCCACGAATGGGAGGTGCCGCTGCAGAACGATGCACTGTCCGTCGATGCCTTCGTCGCCAACAACGCCGCCGAAGCCGCCGACTATGTTCGGCCACACGCCGCTGCGCTCGCCCCGCTGTTCCGCACCGACTTCACGCGCCGCCTGTGGCACGTGGGTGCCGAGGGCGGCGAGATCGAGATTGCACTGGACGCCGGCGCCATCCTCATCCCCGGCACGCAGGCGCGCGAGCCGATCGACGAACTGGAACTGGAGTGGAAACCGGCAGACGACAGCACGCTCGGCGAAGACGCGATTGCAGAGCGCCTGCACGCCTGGACGCAAACGCTGCGTGCCGCCGTGCCGGGCCTCACGCCGCTCGACATCAGCAAGGCGCAACGCGGCTACCAGTTGCGCGAGAAAGCCGTCGGGGGCCAGACATGACGCGACGCGCCAATCCGGCGCAAGCCGCCCTCTTCGATGAACCCGCGGTGGACGCGGCCGACGTGAGTTTCATCCCGCTGGCCCAGCAGTTCGACGCCCTCCCCGCCGACTGGAAGGCGGTCCTCACGCCCTGCATCGCGCAGACCAATTGGCCTGAACTATGTGCCTTTGTCGATGGCGAGCGCGCAGCGGGCAAGCCGATCTTCCCGACGGATGTCTTCCGCGCGCTGCACCTGACTTCGGTGGACGATGTACGCGTCGTCATCCTCGGCCAGGACCCGTATCACGGCACAGGCACCGTGGATGGCCGCGAGATTCCGCAGGCGCATGGGCTGGCGTTTTCAGTGCCGGCGGGTGTGCGCGTGCCGCCAAGCCTGCGCAACATCTACAAGGAAATCGAAGCGGAGTTCGGCTGCAAGCTGCCAGGCACCTCCGGCAACCTGGAGGGCTGGGCACAGCAAGGCGTGCTGCTGCTGAACACGGTGCTCACCGTCGAACAAGGCCAGGCTGCGAGCCACGCCAAGCGCGGCTGGGAGCGCATCACCGATTGCCTGCTGGAGCAACTCGCACGCGTCGGCCACAAGCGCGTGTTCATGCTGTGGGGCAGCCACGCGCAGGCCAAGCGCGCGCTGCTGTCGGACGGGCATCTGGTGCTGGAGGCGCCGCACCCGTCGCCGCTGTCGGCGCATCGCGGGTTCTTGGGATGCGGGCATTTCAAGAGGGCGAATGATTGGCTGGCGGCGCAGCGCCAACCGACCATCGACTGGCTGAAACCGCAGGCCGCTTGAACGGCGCGGGCCAGGCGGCCCATCGACGAGCCGTGAAGTGTCGGCTGCGACCGTCTGGATGCCGCGTTCGACGCTCCGGAACTCAACGTTGAATCTCCGAGACTCGACTTCGACTCTCCGAGGGTCAAATTCGACCTTTTTCGGCTCGAGTTTGAGTCTTCAAGATCCATCGTCGGCCCTCCGAGACTCGACTTCGGCCCTCTGAGGCTGACCTTTGACGCTCGGATACTGGAAGTCGACGGTCTGAAGCTGGACGTCGGCTCTCTGAGCCCCGTTGTCCAGGGTCGGGGGCTCAGCGCAGTCGCGGTGGAAGATCCCGCCGCCGGCGCGGAGCCTTTCAGCCGCCGGCCGCGCCTAGTCCTTCGAAATACGCAGCGCGCGTCCGAGCGCACCACAACGCAATGCGATTTTGGACGTGTCAGCCCGCAGCGCCTGCAGACGCCGCTCTAGCAGGTGCATCGCCGACAGCGATTCGGATTCGGCGGCCGCATCGACCATGCGCGAGCGTGCCGACTGATCGGCGAAGTCGGCTGCGCCCAGCTCCTGTGTGTCGCGAGGGCGCACGCCCCAGCCGCCCTCTTGCACGGCCTGGTCAAAGCGCTCCTGGGCGCGCGCCAGGCTTTCGAGTGCGGCCTCAGCCGTTTGCTCGACCAGCGCCCGCGTATCGGCTTCGTCTAGCTCCTGCGCCCGTTGCCGCACAAGGATGCGCACCGCGGCAACGTGCGCCGCCACGAGGTAGTTCTGCACGATGAAGCGGTTCAGGTTGTCGACGGCACGGTGCCGGCTCTTGGGCTCGTCGAGCATGCGCGCGAAGGCGGCGATGAGCCCCGTGAGCGACTCCATGAACTGCTTGCGCTGCACGCGGTAGACGAAGTCATCCTTGAGCGAGCCGAGCAGCAAGTCGCGCGCGGCTTCGATAAAGCGGCGGTTGGTGCGCAGCACGTCGTCCACCAGCTTGGGAAGGTTGCGGTATTCCCAGCTTGGCAGGACGTAGCTGAAGGCCGTGGCGATGGCCGCGCCGATCAGCGTATCGACCAGCCGTTCACCGATGGCGCCCTTGCTGCCGGGCAGCAGCAGGTTGATCTGGATGAGCACCTGCACGCACGCCGCAATGGCCGTGTAGCGGTAGCGCACGGTAACGAACGCGGCGCTGGCGGCGGTGGACAGGTACAGCACGCCCATCAGGATCCACGTCGAATGCGTGTACCGCAGGATCACGGCGGCAATGACGCAACCGATGAGCGTACCCAGCACCCGGTCGAAGTTGCGCTGGCGCGTCATGCTGAACGTCGGCTTGAGAATCACGACGATGGTCAGCAAGACCCAGTAGCCGTGCGAGCTATATGGGAGATGGTCGGCAATCCACAGCCCGGCCGCCACGGCCATGGAAATGCGCAGCGCAAAGCGCAGCACCGGCGAACGCCACGTCAACTCTTCCAGCACCAGCCGCAGCTCGTACTTCTGGCGCGTGAGAAACGGCGTCATGTCGGGACGCAGCAGCACCTGCGACAGCTCGACCGGCGTGGCGGTGGCGGCGTGCAACTGCGCCATGAGGCGGATTGCGCCCCGCACCGTGGCCACCGATTCTTCGAGCGCGGCAATCGCCTCGATCGGCACGCCGTGATGGTTGTACTGCAGCTCGTGCAGCGCGCCTTCAATGGCGGCCACCTCCTGGTCGTACGACACCGGCGTGGGTGACGGCCGGTCGCGGCCGACGGCATAGGCGACGCCTTCGATGTCCATGCGCAAGCGTTCGATCACGTCGCGCAGCAGGCGCATCACCTCGGCGTCGGCCAGCCACTGGCGCAGCAGCGGGTAGTCGGTGTTGGACGACAGCAGATACTCGTAGATATCGAGCATCCGCATGTGAATCTGCACGAGGCGGCCGTCGCTCGTGGTGCGGTTGTCGCGAAAGACGAAATCGCGCGCCACCTGCTGCTTGTCCGCCACGGCAATCTGCTGGCGCACGAGCGCGTTGAACTGCTCGTCGAAATCCTTGGAGGCGTCGTAGAAGCCGGCTTTGCACTCCACGTACACGGCCAGTTCGTACAGGCATTCGGCCAGCACCTGCTCTTTGATGCGGCGGCGCTGGCCCCACGCCACCGCCATCGCAAAGGCCATGTAGCCGATCGCGCCGAGGAAGAACTGCAGCGTGTGCTCCACCGCTTCGCGGAAGGCGAATTCCTCGGTGAACGTGAGCGTCATGACGAACAGCGCCGCGAACTGCAGCGGCATCGTCTTGTTGCCGTACGCCACCATGAGCCCCGCGAGGAAGCTCACCACCACGATCACCACCGGCAGGATCGCGTACGGCGTCACCACCGCCACGAGAAAGGTGACGGCGGTCGTCAGCAGCACGCACGCCATCATCTCGTTGAACTTGTGCCGCAGCGGGCTGGGCAAATCCATGAGGCTCGTGCACAGCGCACCGATCGACACCACCATCGCGCCCTGCAGGTCCATCACCAGCAGCGCGAGCAGTGTCAGGCCGATCACGCCGGTGGCAGTACGGATGCCGCGCGAGACGTAATGGCTGTAGAGGAAGGTGCGTGGATCGTGTACGTAGTCCATCGGGCTACGTGTCAGGCTGACTTGCCGCGTGACGCGCGCGTGCTGCGCGCCGCTGCCCGTTTGCCCAGCCAGGCCGAGCGCAGCGGCGAGGGCTCTGTTGCCAGCGCCAGCGTGAACTGCGGCGTCGCATCGGCGGCGAGCGTTACCTTCAGCGTCATCAGTTCGTCGCGGCGGAACACGTGCACCGGCACGGTATCGCCGGCGCGATAGCGCGTGAGCGTCTTGTCGAGCTGGCCGGCCGGAACACGCAGGCCGTCCACCGCGACGATCAGATCGCCGGCAGACAATCCGGCGCGCTGCGCCGGGCTGCCGTCGAAGACCTGCTGCAGCTTGACGAAGCCGTTCTCGGCGGCGGTCTTGACGCCCAGCGAGAGCGCCGTATCGGCGGCCTTGCGCGTGGCGCTCACGCCCATCGCCTTGAAGAGCGCAGGCAGCGGTGGGTCGTCGCGGCCTTCGCTCAACTGGCGCACCAGCGTGCGCAGGCGCACACCGGTGGTTTCTTCCATCAGGGTGATGAGCCCCGCTTCGGTCACGCCGCGCTGCGCGTGGCCGGCGGCGTAGAAATCGCGGCCGTACGTCACCCACAGAGCGCGCATCACGTCATCGAGCGAACGTTCGCCGTGGGTCTGCGTGCGGATCGTGAGGTCCAGCGCCAGCGCCACCAGCGAGCCCTTGGTGTAATAGCTGACGATGGCGTTGGGGGCGTTCTCGTCCTGGCGGTAGTACTTCGTCCAGGCGTCGAACGAGCTTTCTGCCACGCTCTGCTTGAGGCGGCCGCTGCCGCGCAGCACGCCGTTCCATGTCTTGCCGAGCATCTCCAGATATTGCGCTTCGGAGATCAGGCCCGAGCGCACCAGCATCAGGTCGTCGTAATAGCTGGTGAACCCTTCAAACAGCCACAGCAACGGTGTGTGGACCTCGCGGTCGAGCGCGTACGGCACGAAGGTGGCCGGCTTGATGCGCTTGACGTTCCAGGTGTGGAAATACTCGTGGCTAACGAGGCCAAGGAAGGTGCGATAGCCCTCGGTGGTCTCATCGCGGCCGGCCACGGGCAAATCGCCGCGCGCGCACATCAGCGCGGTGCTGGCGCGATGCTCGAGGCCGCCGTAGCCGTCGGTGGTGACCATCGTCATGAAGACGTAGCGGCGGTTGCTGTCGAGGAACGGCGCCGTGGCGGTGTGCGGCTCGAACAGGCGGATCTGCGCTTCGCAGATGCGCTTGAAATCGCGGGCGATGCGTTCCAGATCGAGATTCGGTACGCGGCCGGTAAAGACGGCGTCGTGCTGCGCGCCGCAGGCCTCGAACGACACCAGCTCGAACGTGCCCATCTCAACCGGGTGGTCGATCAGTTCGTCGTAGTCCGCTGCTTCGTACCAGCCGAAGCCGTGGCGCTTGGCGCCAGCCTTGCCCTGGACGCGTCCAGTGGCCTCGCGCAGCGCGGTCGCCACGCGCCAGCCGCGGTAGGCCTCTCCGGCGGGCGGCTGGATGTCGACCAGGCAACGCTGGTCATCCGCGCCTTCCACACGCAGGAATACCGACGTGCCGTTGAAGAAGCCGCGCGTGGCGTCCAGGAGCGCGGCGCGCACCGACAAGTCCCACGCATAGACGTCGTATGAAACCGTCAGCGGCCCGGTGCACGGGGCGGCCCACCACGTGTGCTTGTCGACCTTGGACAGGCGCACCGGCCTGTCCGCCGACGATGCCTCGATCCGCACGATGTTGCGCGCGAACTCGCGGATCATGTAGCTGCCCGGAATCCACGCCGGCAGCGAAAAGCGCTGGCCTTGGCTGTCGGGCACGTCAACCGTGACGGTGACGGTGAAAACGTGCGCCTCGGGCGCGGCGGGGGCAATGGTGTAGCGGATCGGCTTCATGGCGGACATTGTAGCGTTGCCGTCCCACGCCGCCGAAGCCAAATCGTCCGCAAACCGGCCTGCCAGCCTATCGGTTGACGTCGACCACGACGCGCCCGCGCATCTTGCCGGCCATGATGTCGTGGGCTGCGTCAATGGCCTCGGAAAGCGTCACCTCGCGCGTGATGGCGGCCAGGCGATCGGGCAGCAGATCGGCGGCCAGACGCTGCCACGCGGTCTGGCGCAGCGCGCGTGGCGCCATCACGCTGTCGATCCCGCACAGGGTCACGCCACGCAGGATGAACGGTGCGACCGTGGCCGGAAAATCCATCCCCTGCGCAAGCCCGCACGCCGTGACCACACCGCCATAGCGCACCTGTGCGCACGCGTTCGCCAGCGTGTGCGAGCCCACCGAATCGACCACCGCCGCCCAGCGTTCCTTCTGCAACGGCTTGCCGGGGGCGGAAAGCTCGGCGCGGTCGATCACCTCCGTCGCGCCCAGCGCCTGCAGGAAATCGGCCTCGCTCGTCTTGCCGGTGGACGCCACCACGCGGTAGCCCAGCTTGCCGAGCAGCGCGATGGCGATCGAGCCCACGCCGCCCGATGCGCCCGTCACCAGGACCTCGCCGTCGCCCGGTTTCACGCCGGCACGCTCCAACGCCAGCACCGACAGCATCGCCGTGTAGCCGGCCGTGCCGATCGCCATGGCCTGCCGCGCGTCGAGCCCCGCCGGCAATGCCACCAGCCAATTGCCCGAAAGCCGCGCCTGCTGGGCGAGGCACCCCCAATGCGTCTCGCCGACGCCCCAGCCGTTGAGCACCACCGCATCGCCCGTCCTCCAGTCCGGATGCGAGGAATCGAGCACGACACCCGCGCCGTCGATGCCGGCCACCATCGGCCATTTGCGCACGACCGGGCCTTTGCCGGTGATGGCCAGGCCGTCCTTGTAATTGATGGTCGACCAGTCCACGCGGATCAGCACATCGCCGGCGGTCACCTCGTTGGCCAGCGCTTCGGGTGCGGACAACGCCGCGTCATCGAGGTCGACGATGTGGGCCAGCGGCCCGCCATCCTGCTTTTCCAGCATCAGCGCGCGAAACGACATACCAAGTCTCCAAAGGTGAGTTGAATGCAAGCGCCCAAAGAAAAAGCGCCGGATCGACCGGCGCTTCCTTCGCGCGAATTATGACTTCTTGAGCGCGGCGAACTTACGCTCCAGCGTGGCTGCATCGATCAGGCCCGGGGCCCGCGAGCCGTCCGGGAAGATGATGGCCGGCGTGCCGGTCACGTTCAGTTGCTGGCCAAGCTTCAGGTTGGCTTCCAGCGGTGTATCGCAGGTGCCGGCGCCGCCCGGGGCGGTCTTGGCGGTCATCCAGTCGCGCCAAGCCTTGGCGCGGTCGGCCGAACACCAGATCTGCTTGGCCTTGGTGTTCGAGTCTTCCGACAGGATCGGGAACAGGAAGGTGTAGACGGTGACGTTGTCGACCTGCGTGAGCATCTGCTCCAGCTTGTGGCAGTACGGGCAGTTCGGATCGGAGAACACGGCGATCTTGCGTGCACCGTTGCCCTTGACCCACTTCACGGCGCGGTCCAGCGGCAGGTCGGACCACTTGACGCGGTTCAGCTCGGCCAGGCGCTCCTGCGTGAGGTTCGTGGCGGTCTGCGTGTCCAGCAGATCGCCGTTGAGCACGTAGCGGCCGGTGCCATCGCTGTAGACGACCTGGCTGCCGAGGTTGATCTCGTACAGGCCGGCCAGCGGCGACTTGGTGACGCTCTTGATCTCCACGTTCGGGCCCAGGGCCTTCTGCACCGTGGCCTTCACCTTGTCCAATGCGGGCTCGGCGGCACCGGCGCTCAATACATAGCCCGCGCCAATGGCTGCCACTGCCACCGCAGAGGCGATGGCCGCCACCCGAATACGAAACGACATAACGACTCCTGGAACCCCGAAAAACCACAAATCCGCTGAGAGTGCCTCAGCCGAGTGCGTGCCTGATCAACAAGCGTTTGATAAATGGCGTCATGCCCACCATGCGCATCCCCGCGTTGCGTACCGTGCGAGGCAGCGCGCCCGGCAGGGCGAACAGTTTGTGCAGACCATCGGTGGCGGCCGTGAGCGAAAGGAGGTCTTCGCGGCGGGCACGCTCGTAGCGGCGCAGCAACCTCAGATCACCATGATCGCGCATGGTTTCACGTTCCGCCATCACACGGCCAATTTCCGACACATCCCTAAGCCCGAGGTTCATGCCCTGCCCGGCCAGCGGATGAATCACATGCGCTGCATCGCCCACCAGCGCCACACGTGGCGCGACCGCCCGGCTGGCGTGTTGCAGCACGAGCGGGAAGCCCTGCGCAGGCGTGATGTTCGACAAGCGCCCGAAGCGGGCGGCGATGGCGCCACCCGCCGCGGCCTCGACCGCGCGGCACAACGCCTCGGGCGACAGCGCAAGCAGTTCGCGGGCGTGATCTTCACTGGCCGACCACACCATCGACACGCGTCGATCGGGCAGCGGCAGCATCGCGAGGATCTCGCCGCGTACCGGCGCGGCGAGATCCGCTTCGGCGGCCTGCTCGGCGGATGCACCGAGGAACCATTGCCACGCGGTGTCCTGATGCCAGCGCTCGGCCTGGAAGTTGGCAACCACGCCGAGCTGCCGGTACGGCTTCGCTTCGGCCTGGATGCCGGCCTGCTGGCGCACCCACGAATTCTTGCCATCGGCGCCGATCACGCATTCCGCGCGGATCGTCTGCCCGTCGGCCAGCGTCAGGCGCACGGCATCGGCTTGCATTTCGAAGCCGGTGGCGGCGTGCGGGAAGGTCTGCACCGTGTGGGCGAAGCGCAGCGCCGTTTCCAGCGCACGCTCGACCAGCGAGGATTCGGCAATCCACGCCAGTTGCGGCGTGCCGGCTGCGTAGGCGGAAAAGTGCAGGTCGGGATGGGCGTGTTCGCCGCGTGCGGCGGCGGCGTCGCCGAAGATGCGCATGTCGTGCACAGGCTGCACGCGCGTCATGTCGAGGGCCGGCCAGATGCGCAACTGCTCCAGCAGCGCCTGCGAGCTGGACGAGAACGCGTAGACGCGTGCATCCCAGGCGTCCGGCCCGGCGGCTGCGGACACTGGGGCGGGCGTTGCGATATGCGCGATGCGCAAGCCGATCTGCGCCAGCCGGAGCGCGCAGGCGCGCCCGACGATGCCACCGCCCACCACGGCCACGTGGTAAGGCGCAGCCTCCTTGTGAGCCGCCTTGGAAGAGGAAAACGCGGGTGTATTCATGGTGCGCCGATTATAGCGGCGGGGGGTGCTGCGCCCTTGTGACCGCGCAAATGTGTCGCGACGGATATGGGGCACCGCCGCAGATCGGCTCGGTGTTTACGCCTACCGTCTCCAAAAGAGGAAAAAAAATCACTTCAGATCGTTGCTGCGTCCGGAGCATATTTGGTACGCATATGTGTCAGGTACGCCGCATGTGTGCCAAGCACGTCGCCTGCCCGCAGACCCCAAAAGTGACGTCATTTACACCTCGAGCCATGCACTCAAGTCATCCGCCAGGATGGACGATAAAAGGCGGGTAATTCGACGTTTTGAAGGGCGTGAGCCGCCGATACAGTGCGGGTCCGATCCACGCATTTCCCATCGCCATGTGGACTTTCTCCGAACGCTCCGCCGCATCTCTGATGCTGGCCGCGCTGCTGGCACTGGCCGGCTGTGCGCAAATGCCTGCCCAGACGCCCGCCCCGGTGGCCCGCACCGCGCCCACCGGCGAAGTCATGACCTTCGCCATCCCGCCCGATGCGCTGGGCGCGCATGATCCGCAACTGACCGCTGTGCTGACCAAGGCTGGCGCGCTCGCCGCTGCACAAAAACGGTCGGCGACGATCCAGGTGGCCGCGCTGGCACAGGATTTCCGCTATCTGAACCAGGCGCTATGGAACGGCGTGCCCGCGCAGCGCGCCGGCTATGTCCGCCTGGAAAACCTGACCGTCAGCGCCAGCCAGCCCTATAGCGTGACGATCCGCACGCAGGATTAAGAGGACCTTCATGCGTATGACCCATCTGCTCTTCCCGCTCACCGTCGGCCTGCTGACGGTACCGGCCGCCTCGGCTTTTGCCGCGCCGCCCGATGCACTGATGCCGGCGACGGCCGCGGCGCCCGACCGGGTCTATCCGCCCCTGCCCTCGCTGGCGATGCTGCCGCCGGGCGGCGGCGCCGAAATCGAGCCCGCGCCTGCCGCCCACACGCGTGGCAGCAAGCGCAAGGTTGTGACGACGCAGTGGCGCAAGGCGACCGAGCCGGTGCCGCGCATGGTGGTGTCGGAGGCATCGCACACGTATCTGGCCGGGATCGAGCGACAGCTTGAAGTGGCCCTGCAGAAGTAATCCATGATCTCCGCCGGAGCCGTCATGCCCCTCGCCCGCCCTCTTCGCTTGAACTGCAGCCGCCTTGGCGCGGCGCTTGTGCTGGCCGCCTCCAGCGTTGCTGCGCACGCCGCCTCGGGCGATTGCTTTGAGCAGGCCGGTACCTATCAGGGCGTCAACCCGACAGTGCTGCGCGCCATCGTGTGGTTTGAATCGAAGGGTGATGCGGGCGCCATCCACCGCAACGCAGATGGCTCGGTCGACATCGGCCAGGCGCAGATCAATTCAATCCACTTCAGCACGCTGGCGCGCTACGGCGTGCCGCGCCGTGCACTGACCGACGCCTGCGTCAACGTGTTCGTAGCGGCCTGGCTGCTCAAGCAGAAGATGGTCCGCCATGGAAATACATGGCGGGCCATCGGCGCGTATCACTCGGAAACGCCTGCCCACCGCGACGCCTATGCGCGCAGCATCCAGCGGGTGCTGATGTCGTGGGGGGAATTGCGGGCCGACCGCTGAATCGGGTCCGGCCCTGGAACCAGGCTGCCGCTCAGTAGTACGAGACGGCGGCGTATGCCTGACGTGCGCCGATGGCACGGCGCTCGCCGCTGACCAGGCGCATCAGCTCATCCTGACGCGGGCAGACCAGCGCACGCACACGGGCGTCGTTGGCCAGAATGCGCATCATCAGGTCGCGCTTGCGCTGTATTTCTTCGTGCGACAAGGCCGGGCGCAGACCGTGGCCCAAGCGCTCCATGTGCGCCGCGCATTCGCGCTCCAGCAAGCTCACTTCGTCCCAGTCGCCGCGTTCTGCAGCATCCACCATGTCTTCGGACAGGCTGGCGATGGCCTCGTAGCAGGCAAACAGGCCGGCGCTGTCGGAAACCGTATGGATCGGGCGGGCGGCGGTGGCGACGGTCCAGGACATGCTGTGCTCCAGAGTCAAACGTTGTTGTTTGCAGCAAGCTAGTGCAATAGGCATGCCTGGCCGGTGCCGAGCCGTTTTCCCACCCGCCCGGAAATGCCGCCAAAGCCTTTGCTGGATTGGGTTCGGAGGATACGGAGAGCGTCCGGCGGCGGGCATCGCAGACTCGAAAAACGGCCACTCGGGGCGAAGTTGTTACGTTTCTGGAACGTAACGCGTAACGGGGCCGTAACGCCTTCACACCGGGAGCCGCCGAGCGCCTTGCACGACCAAATGCGCTTTCATTCCGGGGCGGGGCCCCACCTAGAGCGGTTACAATCACGCCTTTCCGTGAACGACGCGCACAGCCCGGATTCCACTGTGCTGCCGCCTCCTCCCGCGTCACGCAACCCCTTGATTTAGAGCCTTTTTCACCATGAGCCTCCAATGCGGCATCGTCGGTCTGCCGAACGTCGGTAAGTCGACCCTGTTCAATGCCCTGACCAAAGCCGGCATCGCCGCCGAGAACTACCCGTTCTGCACGATCGAGCCCAACGTCGGCGTGGTGGAAGTGCCGGACGCCCGTCTGCAGGCACTGGCCGACATCGTCAAGCCCGAGCGGGTGCTGCCGGCAGTGGTCGAGTTCGTCGACATTGCGGGCCTGGTGGCGGGCGCCTCCAAGGGTGAGGGGCTGGGCAACCAGTTCCTGGCCAACATTCGCGAGACGGATGCCATCACGCACGTGGTGCGCTGTTTCGAAGATGAAAACGTGATCCACGTCGCTGGCAAGGTCGACCCGATCGCCGACATCGAGGTCATCAACACCGAACTGGCCCTCGCTGACCTGGCTACGGTGGAAAAGGCGCTGCAGCGCTACACCAAGGCCGCCAAGTCGGGCAACGACAAGGAAGCCGCCAAGCTGGTCGCCGTGCTGGAAAAAGCGCAGAAGGTGCTGGACGAAGCCAAGCCCGTGCGCGGCCTGAACCTGACCGACGACGAATGGGCAACCATCAAGCCGCTGTGCCTGATCACCGCGAAGCCGACCATGTACGTTGCCAACGTGCGCGAAGACGGCTTCGAGAACAACCCGCATCTGGATGCCGTGCGCAACTACGCCGCGCAGACGAATTCGCCGGTGGTGGCTGTGTGCGCCGCCATCGAAGCCGAAATCGCGGATCTGGATGACGCCGACAAGGCCGAATTCCTTGCCGACATCGGCATGGACGAACCCGGCCTGAACCGCGTGATCCGCGCGGCCTTCAAGCTGCTGGGCCTGCAAACCTACTTCACCGCCGGTGTGAAGGAAGTGCGCGCCTGGACGATCCACATCGGCGACACGGCCCCGCGCGCCGCAGCGGCCATCCACACCGACTTCGAACGCGGCTTCATCCGCGCCCAGACCATTTCGTACGACGATTTCATCCAGTACAAGGGCGAACAGGGTGCCAAGGAAGCCGGCAAGATGCGCGCCGAAGGTAAGGAATACATCGTCAAGGACGGCGACGTGCTGCACTTCCTGTTCAACGTCTGACCCCGCGCACGTTCAACGAGAAAGCCCCGCAGTGATTGCGGGGCTTTTTTCATGGGCGAGGCGCGAGCACGCAGCGGTGGCCCGCCAGACGAATGCCGTCCCCGCCCTTGTAACGTTGAGGCGGCCCAGCATCACTTTTTTACACGCGGGCAAGTGAACAAGACGGCTTCGATGCTCGGCAAGGCCCATCGCTGCGCCATTTTCACGTCGCTGGCACGCCGGTTGCGTGAAACACGGCAGATACGCTGAACCCCGGCAGGCCGCTTCCGCCCGGGGCAGCCCGCCGCCCCGACTGGCATTCAGCCAGGACCGTTCGGACGGCGCACTCGCCCAACGCCATGAGTTCGCAATCGCCTCCGCCCTTGTCTGCAGTTGACGACATCGACGCCTCGACCGGTATCGGCAGCAACGCTGCCATCCAGTCGCGCGGGGTGTTGCTGTGCCTGTCCGAACCCGATTTACGCATCCATCAGGTGAGTGAAAACCTGGAGGCCGCGCTGGGTACGCCACTGGCTGCCGCGCTGCAGGCGCCTGTTGACCATGTCATCGGCACGGCGGGGCGCGAGGTGCTGGAGCGCGCCCTGGGCACGCACAGCATCGACGGACACCCCTTGTATATCGGCACACTCCTGACGCCGCACGGGCACGCACTCGACGCGGTGGTGCATCGGCACAAGGGCACGCTCATCCTGGAGGTGGAACCCGCCATGCATGCGGCCGACGGCGCGTTTGCGTCGATGTATCCGCTGGTGCGCACCTTTGTCGCCAGCCTGCAAGCCGTAGGCACGATCGATGCGCTGACGGACCTCGCCGCGCGCGAAGTCCACCACCTCACCCACTTTGGCCGCGTCACGATCTACCGCATTGAGCGCGATGGCTCCTTGCAAGCGCTCGCTGAAGCGCGCAACGAGGCCTATGACACGCTGGTCGGTACGCACCTGTCTGGCGCCGGCATAACGCCCGAACTGCGCAATCTGTATAGCCACAACCCCTTGCGCCTGGTGGCAGACGTCGACGACACGCCGGTGGGGCTGGTGCCCCCGCTGCATCCGTCCACCGGGCGGACGACCGATCTGACCTACGCGGCCTTGCGCGCGGCTTCCGATGCGCAGCGCGAAACCATGCGCCGCATGGGCGCGAAGGCGTCGCTCACGCTGGCGCTTACGGTGCGCGGGAACCTGTGGGGCTTGATCGCCTGCCACCATGCGACGCCCTGTTCGTTGTCGTTTGAAGTGCGCACGGCATGCGAACACCTGGCGCAGATTCTGTCGCTGCAGATCGAAGCGAAGGAAGATCGCGCCGAGATCGCCCACCGGCTGGAACTGCGACGCATCCTTGTGCGCCTGCTGGCCGCGATGGCCGACCGTGACCATTTCCACGAAGGCCTGCTCGAACATCCCGCCGATCTGCTGCGCTTTGCCTCGGCCAGCGGCGCCGCCATCGTTCGCCAGGGCGAGTGCGTGCGCATCGGTGCCGCGCCTGACGAAGCCAGCATCCTGCGCCTGACCGAATGGCTGGCCAATGCGCACCCCGGGGAGGTCTTCCACACCGACCGTGTGGCCGCCACCTACCCGGACAGCGCAGCGCTGCTGCCCCAGGCCAGTGGCGTGCTGGCCGTGCAGGTTTCGCAACTGCATCGCCACTACGTGCTGTGGTTCCGCCCCGAAACCCCGCACACCGTGCGCTGGGCGGGCGACGCACCGGACGCGGCCATCGCCCACGACAGCCAGCACGTGCTGGGCCGCACCCGCCATTGGCAGGAGCGCATCGCGCACACTTCGCGCCCGTGGCGCACAAGCGAAGTGGAAACCGCCGCGGAGTTCCGCTACGCCGTCCTGAACATCGTGCTGCGCCGCGCGGAAGAAGCCGCGGAGTTGGCCAGCGAACTGCGCCGCGCCAACCACGAACTGGAAGCGTTTTCGTATTCCGTATCGCACGACTTGCGCGCGCCGCTGCGCCACATCGCCGGCTATGCCGAACTACTGGACGAGATGGAGGGCCAGCACGTCTCGGCACGCGGGCGGCACTTTCTGCAGACGATCTCAGAGTCGTCGCGCTTTGCGGGCAAGCTGGTCGACGATCTGCTGACCTTTTCGCAGATGGGCCGCGGCGCGCTTCATCTGACCGACGTCGATCTCGCACAGCTCGTGCGCGGCGTCGTGCGCGATCTGACGCCAGATCAGGGACGTCGCCATATTGAATGGGACATCGCCACCTTGCCGGTGGTGCGCGCCGACCCGGCATTCCTGCAACTGGCGATGCGCAACCTGCTCTCCAACGCAGTCAAATACACGCGCGGCCGTGACCCGGCGCGCATCCATATCGACGCCGAACAGACCGACGCCGAAACCATCGTGCGCATTGCCGACAACGGCGTGGGCTTCTCGATGGAATACGTGGCCAAGCTGTTCGGCGTGTTCCAGCGGCTGCATCGCATGGACGAGTTCGAGGGCACCGGCATCGGCCTGGCTAATGTGCGGCGCATCATCGATCGCCACGGCGGCCGCACCTGGGCCGAGGGCGAGCTTGATCGCGGCGCGACGTTCTACTTCGCGCTGCCGCGCACGCCGGACCCGCAGGCGGCATCCGCAGCGGGCCTCCGCACACCCGTGACTCGCGATGCCTGATGGTTCTTTCCACGCTCATTGCCACCATGCTCAAACCCATCCTGCTCGTTGAAGACAATCCGAACGACCTCGAGCTGACCCTGCTGGCGCTGGAGCGCAGCCAGCTTGCCAACGATGTGGTCGTCACCCGCGACGGCGCTGAAGCGCTGGACTACCTGCACGCGCGCAACCTGTACGCGCAACGCGTGCCGGGCAACCCTGCCGTGGTGCTGCTCGACTTGAAGCTGCCCAAGGTCGACGGGCTGGAAGTGCTGGCCGAGATCCGTGCCACGCCCGCGCTCAAGAGCCTGCCCGTGGTCATGCTCACGTCGTCGCGCGAAGAAACCGATCTGCTGCGCAGCTACGAACTGGGCGTCAACGCCTACGTGGTCAAACCGGTGGAGTTCCGGGCGTTTGTCGATGCGATTGCCGACCTGGGCGTATTCTGGGCGGTGCTCAATGAACCGCCGCCCGGCTCCACCCGGGCACGCCGCACGTTGCTGCCGGTAAGCTAGCGGCCCATCCGGAGCATTCGCCCCCATGCCCAATCTTCAACTGCTGCTGGTCGAAGACAATCCGCTCGACGCAGAACTTACGCGCGCACGGCTGGAAACCGCCAACCTGCAGGCTGACACCACGCTGGTCGACAACGAGACCGACTTCATCGCCCAACTGAGCGCGCGAACCTTCGACGCCATCCTGGCCGACTACATGCTGCCGCAGTTCACGGGGGCGGAGGCGCTCGACATTGCGCGCCGCATGGCACCGCAAACGCCGTTCATCTTCGTGTCGGGTGCGCTGGGCGAAGAGCATGCGGTGGACATGCTCAAACGCGGCGCCACCGATTACGTCATCAAGCAGCGCCTGCAGCGCCTGCCCGTGGTGCTGCTGCGGGCGCTGGCCGAAGCAGCCGAACGCCGCCAGCGCATCGCCGCAGAAGCTGCCCTGCGCGAAGCGGAAACGCACTTCCGCCTGCTGATCAACGCGCTCAAGGAGCACGCCGTGCTCTCGCTCGACCCGCAGGGCATCGTGCGCACCTGGAATGCGGCGTCGCGCAGCATTCTTGGTTATGCGCGCGAAGACATCCTCGGCAAATCGGCGGAGATTCTGTATCCGCAGGCCGCGCGCGAGGCAGGTGAATTCCAGCGCAAGCTCGAACGCGTGCGCCGCGAAGGCAGCCTCACCGACGACCGCTGGATGCTGCGCAAGGACGGCACGCCGTTCTACGCATCCAGCGTGGTCACCGCCATCCACAACGAGACGGGGCAACTGGTCGGCTTCTCCAAGATCATCCGCGACTCCACGGAAGAGCGCATCGCCGCAGACGCCCTGCGCCGTGCCAAGGAAGAAGCCGAGACCGCCAACCACGCCAAGGACCACTTCCTGGCCGTGCTCTCGCACGAGCTGCGCACGCCGCTCACGCCAATTCTGACCGCCGTGCATCTGCTGGAACTGCGCCAGGATCTGCCTGCTTATGTGGTCGCGCAGCTCGAAGTCGTGCGCCGCAACGCCGAACTGGAAGCACGCCTGATCGACGACCTGCTCGACATCACCGGCATTGCGCGCGGCAAGCTGGCCGTGAGCTTTGCGCTGGTCGACCTGTATCCGCTGCTGGAGAGCACGCTGGAGATGTCGCGCAACGACATGCAGGCCAAGCGGCTGTCGCTCAAGACGCGCTTCGAGGCGGGCCGCAGTCGGCTGTATGCCGACGGCGCGCGCATCCAGCAGGTGATCTGGAACCTAGTGCGCAACGCCGTCAAGTTCACGCCCGAAGGCGGCGCCATCGGGGTGCGCGTCTGGAACCCCTCGCCCTCCACCGTGGCCGTGGCCGTGAAGGACAACGGCATCGGCATCGAACCCGACGCGCTGCCGCGTATCTTCTCGGCGTTCGAGCAGGCCGATGCATCGATCACACAGCGCTTTGGCGGGCTTGGCCTGGGCCTGGCGATTGCCTATGCGCTGGTGCAGAAGCATGAGGGTTCATTGATCGCTGAGAGCGCCGGCCGCCACGAGGGCGCCACGTTCACGCTCACGCTGCCGCTGGCCACCGAGATGGTGCAGCCCGAGACGCCGCCGTCGCCGCCCTCGCCACGCGCCCAACCGACGCGCGGCCTGCACGTGCTGCTGGTGGAAGACAACGCCGATACGGCCGAAGCCATGTCGCAGATGCTGGAGATCCTCGGCCACAGCGTCGCCGTGGCCAATGGCGCGCGCACGGCCATGCAAGCCGCTGAATCCGGCACGTTCGATCTGCTGATCAGCGATATCGGCCTGCCGGACGGCAGCGGCCTGGACGTGGTGCGCGTTTTTGCCGAGCGGCAAGCCGCCCCGTCGATCGCGATTACGGGTTACGGCATGGAAGAAGACATCGCCCGCTGTCGTGACGCGGGCTTTACGGATCACCTGACCAAACCGGTGGACTTCAAGCGGCTGGAAACGCTGATGGCCGGCTATCTGGCCGCGCGCGACGCGCGCACCACCGGCGTGGGCGCGGGATAAGCCGCGCCAGAATGCCGCAGGACAGTCACCCTAGCGGCGCAACAGGCCCCATGCTGCAGATAGCAGCATGGCGCCTACCACGGCGGCCGTCCACGCCATGATCTGCCCATCGGCATACAGGTGAGCGAACTGGCCGCTGTAGTAGCCGACCAACGCTCCAATTCCGCCCGTCGCCAGCGCAGCCGCCCATCCCAGGCGTTTGCCTGCGGGATGCAGCCAACGCGCCGCCACGCCCACCGCCAACCCGATCCACAGCGGCCCGATCCACCCCATGCCTGTTCTCCGTATTGCCCTTGAGCGATTCAACTGGACGCGTACCTTAGCGCAGGACGCAGCGGAAGGCCACGGCGGTGCCCGCGCGGCGCGTGACGAATAACCGACATTCATCCATACACGTCACCAGATTTGACCTGTGTCCTGCTGATCCGGGGGCCGGGCGTTATAATCCAGAGTGCTCAAAATTCGTGCCGTTTCTTTAACCGGCCGCCCCACATGCAGTTGCTGACGCTCGGAATCAACCACCACACTGCGCCGCTTTCCCTGCGCGAGAAGGTGGCGTTTCCGCTCGAGCAGCTCAAGCCCGCGCTGGGCACGCTGCGCCAGCATCTGCCCCACCTCAGAAGCACGGCAGAAGCCGCCATTCTCTCCACCTGCAATCGCACCGAAATCTACTGCGCCACCGACGGCAACCTGCCTGAACAGACCGCGCACGAACATGCCATTCGCTGGCTGGCGCAGCACCACAACATCGACGCCGGCGAACTTGCGCCCCATGTGTATTCGCTCGGCCAGTCGCTGGCCGTACGCCACGCATTTCGCGTGGCCAGCGGGCTCGATTCGATGGTGCTGGGCGAGACTCAGATCCTCGGGCAGATGAAAGACGCCGTGCGCACCGCCACCGAGGCGGGCGCCTTGGGCACGTACCTGAATCAGCTGTTCCAGCGCACCTTTGCCGTGGCCAAGGAAGTGCGCGGCACGACAGAGATCGGCGCGCATTCCGTGTCGATGGCCGCCGCCGCCGTTCGCCTGGCGCAGCGCATCTTTGAGTCGATCGCTGATCAGCGCGTCCTGTTCATCGGCGCCGGCGAGATGATCGAGCTGTGCGCCACCCACTTCGCCGCGCAGACGCCGCGCGAAGTGGTGATCGCCAACCGCACGCTGGAACGCGGCGAGAAGCTGGCCGAATCGCTGTCGAACCAGGGCCTGAACGCCCGCGCCGTGCGTCTGGCCGAACTGCCGACCAAGCTTGCCGAGTTCGACATCGTTGTCTCGTGCACCGCCAGCACGCTGCCCATCATCGGCCTGGGCGCCGTTGAGCGCGCCATCAAGCAGCGCCGCCACCGCCCAATGTTCATGGTCGACCTGGCGGTGCCGCGCGACATCGAACCCGAAGTCGCACGTCTGTCCGACGTGTTCCTCTACACCGTGGACGACCTGGGCGCTATCGTGCGCGAAGGCAACGCGCTGCGGCAGGCCGCCGTGGCGCAGGCCGAGGCCATCATCGAAACGCGCGTGCTGAACTTCATGCACTGGCTCGATGCGCGCAGCGTGGTGCCGATCATTCGCGATCTGCACGCCCAGGCTGAAACGCTGCGCCAAGGTGAACTGGAACGCGCCCAGCGCATGCTCGCCCGCGGCGACGATCCGGCGCTGGTGCTCGAAGCGCTGTCTCAGGCGCTCACCAAGAAATTCCTCCACGGCCCGACGCATGCGCTCAACCACGCGCAGGGCGAAGGCCGCGAACAGCTCATCGACCTGCTGCCGGCGCTATTCCGCCAGTCCAGCCACTCCGAGCGCTAGCGGCCAGCGCATCGCACGTGCGCCGCATGGTTTCACGCCCGGCGCGCAACATCTGGCGCGGTATCATGCGCCGCCTCCGCTTCCAGCGTTTCCCTCCGCGACTGCCCGAATGAAGCCCAGCATGCTGTCCAAGCTCGACCAACTGGCCGAGCGCATCGTCGAAATCAACGCGCTGCTTGCGCGTGAAGACGCCACCGCCAACCTCGACCAATATCGCAAGCTCACGCGCGAACACGCCGAGCTGGAGCCCGTGGTCGCGCAATTTGCCGCATGGAAGCAGGCGGAGGAAGACATCGCCACCGCGCAGGAGCTGGCGGCCGATCCGGACATGAAGGCGTTTGCGGAAGACGAACTGCGTGCCGCGCGCGAGCGGATGGAATCCCTCGAAGGCGAACTGCAACGTCTGCTGCTGCCAAAAGACCCGAACGACCACCGCAACATCTTCGTGGAAATCCGCGCAGGCACGGGCGGCGATGAATCCGCGCTCTTTGCCGGCGACCTGCTGCGCATGTACACGCGCTACGCCGAACGGCAGCGCTGGCAGGTGGAGATCGTGAGCGAATCGCCATCAGACCTTGGCGGCTACAAGGAAGTGATTGCGCGGCTGGTGGGCGAAGGCGCGTACTCGCGCCTGAAGTTCGAATCTGGCGGCCACCGCGTGCAGCGCGTGCCGGCCACCGAGGCGCAGGGGCGCATCCATACGTCGGCCTGCACCGTGGCGGTCATGCCGGAAGCCGATGCGCTGGCCGACATCCAGATCAACCCGGCCGATCTGCGCATCGATACGTTCCGCGCGTCGGGCGCAGGCGGCCAGCACATCAACAAGACGGATTCCGCCGTGCGCATCACCCACCTGCCGACCGGCCTGGTGGTGGAATGCCAGGACGACCGCAGCCAGCACCGCAACAAGGACCGCGCCATGCAAGTCCTTGCCGCGCGCCTGAAGGATCGCCAGGAGCGCGAGGCGCAAGCCAAGGAAGCCAGCGCGCGCAAGAGCCTGATCGGCTCGGGCGACCGGTCCGACCGCATCCGCACGTACAACTTCCCGCAAGGCCGCGTGACCGATC
The DNA here is from genome assembly GCF_056280165.1 of Ralstonia sp. 110700041-2. NCBI lineage: Bacteria > Pseudomonadati > Pseudomonadota > Betaproteobacteria > Burkholderiales > Burkholderiaceae > Ralstonia > Ralstonia sp. 110700041-2. The sequence continues at coordinate 32,794 of NZ_JBSFAI010000022.1, forward strand.
ACCGCATAAACCTGACGCTGTACAAAATCGACGCGATCATGGACGGCGACATCGATGAACTCGTGGGCGCGTTGGCTGCTGAGCACCAGGCGGAACAGCTCGCGGCGCTGGGCGAAGACGCCTGATCGCCCAATCGTTAAAAAGCGCGCTCTCCGTAACATCCGCTTGCGTTTGATACAGCTTTGCGCGATGGCGAGACGGTCCCGCGTTCCTATAATCGATCTCGATCACGCCGAGTGCATCGCCGGTCGCATCCGGCACGCACTCACCGACAAGCGCGGCAACATCACGATTAGGAGAATCGCAATGCGTACCCAACTGCTGGCTATTACCGTCGCCACCACCCTCGCACTCGGCCTGGCCGCCTGCGGCAAGAAAGACGAGGCCACCGACCAGGCGGCCAAGAGCGCGATGGAGCAATCGAAGGACGCCGCCAAACAGGCGCTCGACAACGCCGGCACCGCCGTGACCAAGGCCGCGGACGCCGCCAAGGTGGAACTGTCGCAAGCGGCTTCGGACGCGCAAGTCTCCGCCTCGGGCGCGCTGGCGCAGGCCAAGGAGGCCGCCAAGACCGCGGCCGACAAGACGGCCGACGCGGCCAAGGTTGCAGCAGACAAAACCGCTGACGCCACCAAGGAAGCGGCCAACAAGGTCAAGGACGCGACCAAGCAGTAAGCGCCGCTCAACCGCACAGCCCCGCTCGCGGGCCCGCGCCACATCGGCCGGGCCCGTGTTATTTTGTGCGCCCGATCTCCGCTGCCAGTCTATTGCCGTGTCGTCTGTTCCCGTCATTTCGCCCGAAACCCTGGCTCGTGTGGCCGATGCGCTGACAGCGCTGGCCCGTGCCGGCCTGCCCGCACTGGAAGCACGCATGCTGGTCTCGCACGTGACGGGCCTGTCGCGCGTGCAACTCATCACGCAAGACACCTGCGCCATCGACGTGGCCGCGCGCGCGCGTATCAGCGAACTCGCGGCGCGCCGCTTGGCCGGCGAGCCGATGGCGTATCTGCTCGGCGAACGTGAATTCTTCGGCCGCACCTTCAAGGTGACGCCCGCCGTGCTGATCCCGCGCCCTGATACCGAATTGCTGGTCGAACAGGCGCTGGACCACCTCGAGGAGTGCGATGCGCCGGCCGTGCTCGACATGGGCACGGGCAGCGGCATCATCGCCATCACGATTGCGCTGGCGCGGCGCGATGCGCGCGTATGGGCCACCGACGCCTCCGCCGACGCGCTGGCCGTGGCGATCGACAACGCCAAGGCGCTCGGTGCCACCAATGTCCAGGCTGCGCTGGGCGACTGGTACGGCGCGCTGGCCGGAACCGATGCGCCCCCCGCCTTCGACCTGATCGCCAGCAACCCGCCCTACATCGCCGCCACCGACGCGCACCTCGACCAAGGCGACCTGCGTTTCGAACCCGGCAGCGCCCTCACCGACCACGATGACGGCCTGCGCCACCTGCGCAGCATCGTCGCCGGGGCGCCGGCGCGGCTCGTCTCCGGGGGATGGCTGCTGGTCGAACACGGCTACGACCAAGGCGAACCTGTGCGTGCGCTGCTGGGCGGCGCGGGATTCGCCAACGTCTTCACCGCGCAGGACCTGGCCGGCCACGACCGGTGCAGCGGCGGGCAATGGCCGGATCAAAACGCCGGTGCGCGTTCCTCGCTAAAATAGATGGGTTTTCCAATGTGGATGTCAGCTCGGGAACCCGGCTGCCGCCCCTCACCCAATCGAGTCTCCCCATGAGCACCACGCACGAAAAGATCGACCAGATCGTCAAAGGCCACCCCGTCGTCCTCTTCATGAAGGGCACGGCGCAATTCCCGATGTGCGGCTTTTCGGGCCGCGCCATCCAGATACTGAAGGCCTGCGGCGTGGACCGTCCGCACACCGTCAACGTGCTGGAAGACGACGAAATCCGCCAGGGCATCAAGGACTACGCCAACTGGCCGACCATTCCGCAGCTCTATATCAACGGCGAGTTCATCGGCGGCTCGGACATCATGATGGAGATGTACCAGAGCGGCGAGCTGCAGCCGCTGCTGGCTGCTTGAGCTACGGTCTCATTTCAGCGTGACTCCGACCCCGAACGCCACGGCTCAGACGCCACCCGTGCGCCGCATCATCGTGGCGATCACGGGGGCGTCAGGGGCAATTTACGGGGTGCGGCTGCTGCAGGTTCTGGAAGGCCTACGTGAAACAGCGGGGGTGGAATCGCACCTGCTGATGTCGCCCGCAGGGCTGATGAACGTGCAGCATGAGCTGCACATGGCACGCGAAGAGGTGGAAGCGCTGGCGCACGTCGTGCATAACGTGCGCGATATCGGCGCGACCATTGCCAGCGGCTCGTTTGCGGCGGAAGCGATGGTGGTCGCGCCCTGCTCGATGAAGACGCTGGCGGCCGTCGCGCATGGCCTGTCAGACAACCTCATTGCGCGCGCTGCCGACGTCACGCTCAAGGAGCGCCGCCGCCTCATCCTGATGGTGCGCGAAACGCCGTTGAATCTGGCGCACCTGCGCAACATGACGGCCGTCACAGAGATGGGCGGAATCGTGTTTCCGCCCGTGCCGGGCTTTTACCAGCGCCCCAAGACGATCGACGACCTGGTCGACCACACGGTCGGGCGCGTGCTGGATCTGATCGGCTTGCCGCAGACGTTGGCGCCGGGCTGGCGGGGCCTGCGTTCAACGGACTAGACGCTGATCAGCCGACTGCCGATCAGCGGTGGTGGTAATTGAAGTACACCGAAGGTCCACCCCAATAGCCGCCGTAATAGGCGGGATAAGCCGGTGCGGCATAAACCGGCGCAGGCGCCACAGCCACCGGCGCCGGATACACAGCACATCCCCCAAGCGTCGCGGCCAACAAGGCCAGAGCCACGATTTTCATGATTAGCGTCCTTCGGCCCCGCTAGTGGAGCCATGTCGACGTTATAAGCCGGCGCGAGCGACGCCGGCGTCATGCGGGTGTAAGCGGTGTAACCGAAAACTACGAACGGGTGTTCGTAAGTTCACTGCTTAGGCATCGGCTTACCTGCAGAAGACTTGGCCGTCGCGGCGGGCGCGGACGCGGCCACACCGGACGCCGCAGGCGGTTTGGGTGCATTCGGGTCGACTTCCGCACGCATCTGGTCCATGACCGCCCCGGCGCGCGGCGCCCAAAGGAATTCCACCGTGCCGTTCTGTGGCTCTTCAGGAATCGCATACATCGTGATGATCGTCTGCTGACCCGCCCAACGTGCGCGAAGCGAATCGACTGTCTTGCCAGACTTGAGCTTGAGGGGCGCCTTGCCTTCCTGCGCTGGCTTGCCGTAGCGATCGGACAAGGCCTGGAAGACGCGCTGTTCGGTATCCACGCCGCGCGTCGGCACGAACATGCCGGCGATGTTGCCATCCTGGTCAATCAGCAGCACGGCCTGCGGTCCATCCATCAACTCGGGGCGCGATGCCTGCGGCACGCCCAGCGAACGCGTGCGGCCGTGCGATTCCAGCGCGTCGGAGCAATATTCGGCGACGTCCTTGCCGCCATTCGCGCGGACGTCTTCGCACGAAGGCAGCTTGCGCAGCGGCTTGCCGAGCGGAAAGGCATCGAGCAGCACCGCCACATCGCCAGGGTCGCGCGCCGCCTTGGCGGGTGCTGCGGCCTTGGGAGCAGCCTTGGCTGCGGGTGCGGCAAACGCCACGGGCGCGAGCAACGAGGTCGAGATGGCAAGCGCAGCAGTTGCAGTGGCGCGTCGCGTCCAGCAGGTCATGCGAACTCCATTGAGAAAAGAGCCGAAAGTGTGCCACGCGGGAATCCGGGCGCACGGAACAGCGATTCTGACTGCCGGCAGGCGGCCTGCGTTCCCGTCAACCGAATGGCCGAGCGGCTCGAAACCGCTTGGTTACACGCCATTTGACGCGGATAGCGGCCCGATGCGGCTGGAAACATTATCAAAATGTTGCCGGTTTTGATCTCGCAAAGGTCCGGCGGGTAAAATCTCGGCGGCACAGACGAATGACCGGCAGGACCGAAGCGTCACGTTCCTCGGCCCGCCGCATAGACGCGATCTCATTTTGAACATTCCCTCCGCTGTTTCCTCCCGCATGCCGTCAGCCGCCCGCGCTGTACGCACCCGTTCGGTAGCCCGCTATGCGCGGCTGGCCGTCGGCCTGCTGGCGCTGGCTTCGGCGCATGCTGCGCTGGCCGTCGGCCTGCTGGCGCTGGCTTCGGCGCATGCTGCGCTGGCCTTCGGCTTCAACGATGTGGCCGCGCGCGCCAAGCAACTGGCCGCAAAGCCGTATCAGGCGCCCGCCGACACCCTGCCGCGCGAATTGCGCGAGCTGCGCTACGACCAGTACCGCGAAATCCGCTTCAAGTCCGACCAGGCGTACTGGCGCCGCGACAAGCTGCCGTTCGAACTCGGCTTCTTCCACGAGGGTTCGTACTACGACCAGCCCGTGAAGATCAACGAGGTGTCGCCCGCCGGCGTGCGCGAAATCCGCTTCGATCCGCGCCTGTTCGACTACGGCCCGGTCAAGCTCGATCCGAAACAGGTGCAGAAGCTCGGCTTTGCCGGCTTCCGCGTGCACTATCCGATGAACACGCCCAAGTACAAGGACGAGGTCATCGTGTTCCTGGGCGCGTCGTACTTCCGCGGCATCGGCAAGGGGCAGGTCTACGGCCTGTCCGCGCGCGGTCTGGCCATCGACACCGCGCTCAATTCGGGCGAGGAATTCCCCCGCTTCACCGATTTCTGGATCGAACGCCCCGCGGTCAACGCCAAGGAACTGACAATCTACGCGCTGCTCAACTCGCGCCGCGCCACGGGTGCCTACCGCTTTGTCATCAAGCCGGGCAGCGATACGGCGGTCGACGTGAAGGCGCAGGTGTACATGCGCGAAAACGTGAGCAAGCTGGCCATCGCACCGCTCACCAGCATGTTCTTCTTTGGCGAGAATCAGCCGGCGCCTGCGCTGGATTTCCGCCCCGAGGTGCACGACTCCGACGGCCTGTCGGTGCTTTCCGGCACGGGTGAATGGATCTGGCGTCCGCTGACGAACCCCAAGCGCCTGCTGGTCAGCTCGTTCGGGACGACCAATCCGGGCGGCTTCGGCCTGATGCAGCGTGACCGCGCGTTCTCCAGCTACCAGGAAATCGGCGACCGCTATGAACTGCGCCCGAGCGCGTGGGTCGAGCCCGTCGGCAAATGGGGCGCGGGCCGCGTGGAGCTTGTGCAGATCCCGACGCCCGACGAGACGAACGACAATGTGGTCGCCTACTGGGTGCCCGAGAACCCGCCCAAGCCGCATCAGCCGTTCAACCTTGAATACCGCCTGCTGTGGCAGAAGGATGCCGACAAGAAGCCAGCGCTGGCATGGGTTACGCAGACGCGCCGCTCGCACGGCTGGACCACCAAGCGCCCCGACGAGCGCAAGCCTGACGATACGATCGCCTTCGTGGTCGACTTTGAAGGCCCCGCACTGGCCAAGCTGGCGCCGAATGCACCGGTTGAGCCGGTGTTCTCGGCAGATGCCAACGGCAAGATCGAATCGATCTTCGGCCAGCCCAACACCGCGACCGGCGGCTGGCGCGTGACCGTGCGCCTCAAGCGGGTCGACGACGACAAACCCGTCGAATTGCGCGGCTACCTGCGCAGCGGCGGCACCGGACTCTCTGAGACGTGGAGCTACCTGTTACCGCCGGGCTGAACGTGACGACAGCCCAGACTGGCGGTGCTCCCGGCGCCGCCCCCTCCACCAGCCCTGCCACAGCGCAGTCTGTGGCAGACCATTACCTTGAAGCGCTGCCGCTGGCGGCCGATGCGCGTGCTGCGCTGCTGCACGACGCGGGCATCACCGCTGGCGACGACGATGCAGCGGCGCTTGCCAAGCTGCATCGCGCACTGGCCAGGCTCGACCCGGCGCAGACAACCTCGCTTGACGCCGACGCGCCGGCCTACGCCTCCGTAGGCTCGCGCCTGGATGCCGCCTATGGCGCCACGCGCGCCAATGCTGCATCGACGGAGCCCACTGCTGAACCGGTACCGCCGCTTGAGCACGATAGCCAGGGCCGCATCCATCTGGATACGGGCCCCGCACCCGCGCGCCGGTCGATGGTGCCGTGGCCGTGGGTGCTCGGGCCCATCTGGCGCGCGCGCAAGGCCATCGACCGCTGGATGCACGGCGGCCAGAAGCCGGTGCCGTATGAAGCGCCCGACTCGCCCGACCCGAAAGGCATCTGGCGCTTCGTTGGGGCGCGCCGGCGCCTGACGCTTCTCGCGCTGATGATCGCGCAGACCATCGCTGCCACCTGGGCGATGAGCACAGTGCTGCCATACCACGGCGCAGACTGGCTCGAAGCCATCATCATCGTGCTGTTTGCGGTGCTGTTCTGCTGGGTGTCAGCTGGCTTCTGGACGGCCATCACCGGCTTCCTGCTGCTGGCCTTCCACGGCGACCGCTTCGTCATCTCGCGCCGCGCCACGCCCGACGCCACGATTCCGGACGATGCGCGCACGGCCATCGTCATGCCGATCTGCAATGAAGATGTGCAGCGCGTGTTCGCGGGGCTGCGCGCGACGTACGAGTCGTTGCAGCGCACGGGACACCTGGAGCACTTCGACTTCTTCGTGCTGTCGGACTCCGGCGACCCGGACATCCGCACGGCAGAAGCCGACGCATGGCTGCACATCTGCCGCGCGCTCGATGGTTTCGGCCGCATCTTCTACCGCTGGCGCCGCCACCGCGTGAAGCGCAAGAGCGGCAACATCGACGATTTCTGCCGGCGCTGGGGCGGCAAATACCGCTACATGATCGTGCTCGACGCCGACAGCGTGATGAGCGGCGATTGCCTGACGCGCCTCGTGCAGTTGATGGAAGGCGCGCCAAGCGCGGGCATCATCCAGACCGCGCCGCGCGCCGCCGGCCGCGACACGCTGTATGCGCGTATCCAGCAATTCGCCACGCGCGTGTACGGGCCGCTGTTCACCGCTGGCCTGCACTACTGGCAACTCGGCGAGTCGCACTACTGGGGCCACAACGCCATCATCCGGCTGGACCCGTTCATCAAGCACTGCGCGCTGGCGCCGATTCCGGGCAAGGGCTCGCTTTCCGGCGAGATCATGTCGCACGATTTTGTCGAAGCCGCGCTGATGCGGCGCGCCGGCTGGGCCGTGTGGATCGCCTACGACCTCGACGGCAGCTACGAAGAAATGCCGCCCAACCTGCTCGACGAGCTGGGCCGCGACCGCCGCTGGTGCCACGGCAACCTCATGAACTTCCGCCTGTTCGGCGCGCCGGGCTTTCACCGTGTGCACCGCGCGGTGTTCATCACCGGCGTGATGGCGTATTTGTCGGCGCCGCTGTGGTTCCTGTTTCTGATCCTGTCGACGGCCCTGCTGGCCAAGCACACGCTGATCGCGCCGGAATACTTCACGCAGCCCCGCCAGCTCTTCCCGATCTGGCCGGAGTGGCATCCGGAAAAAGCCGCCGCGCTGTTTTCCGCCACCGCCACCGTGCTGTTCCTGCCGAAGATCCTGAGCGTGCTCGTCCTGTGGGCGCAGGGGCCGAGACGCTTTGGCGGGGCGATCCACCTGGCGTTGTCGATGGCAATCGAGGCGGTGTTCTCGGTGCTGGCCGCGCCGGTGCGCATGCTGTTCCACACGCGCTTTGTGACGGCCGCGTTCCTCGGCTGGAAGGTGCACTGGAAGTCGCCGCCGCGCGAAGATGCACAGACGCATTGGAGCGACGCCGTACGCCGCCACGGCCTGCACACCGTCATCGGCATCGTTTGGGCCGCCATCGTGTATTGGCTGAACCCGAGCTTCCTTTGGTGGCTGTCGCCCGTGGTCGGCGCGCTGATCGTGTCGATTCCGCTGTCCGTGTTCTCCAGCCGCGTGAGCCTGGGCCGCCGCATGCGGCGCCTGCGCCTGTTCATGATTCCCGAGGAAGTGCGCCCGCCGCGTGAGTTGCGCGCCACGCGCAAGCACCTGCGCAATGCGCCGCCGATGCCGGATTTCCGCCAAGCCGTGGTCGACCCCGTCACCAACGCGCTGATGTGCGCGATCGGCACGGCGCGCTTTCCGCACGACCGGCGCTTGGTTGCCGTGCGTGAGGCGCATGTGCGCCATGCGTTGGAGGTTGGCCCGGACAAGCTCACGGGCAAGCAGAAGCTGGTGTTGCTGTCCGATCCATTCTCCTTGTCGGCACTGCACCTGGCGGTGTGGTCGTCACCTGCACAGCGTGCGGCCTGGGAAGCTGCACAGGGCTGAACGCGCCACCCCACTTGAAGTGCCGCGCCCCACCAGCGTCTTGCCGGTGGGGCGTTTTACTTCCCGTTACATCCGTAGGATTTGCGTATCACCTGAAGCGCCCAACGGTTCATAGAATGGCATCATGAACTTGATACACGAAGTCGACGGCACAGTAGCCCCCGGCCTCGCAACCGTAAGGAGAAGCATCATGAAACGCACACTGCTCGCATTCGTTCTGGGTGGCGCCGCGCTGTGCGCCTCGACGGCGGCGCTGGCGCATGTGGATGTCGGCGTGGCGATCGGCGTGCCTGCGCCGGTGTATGTGGCCCCGGCACCTGTCTATGCACCCCCGCCCGTGGTATATCGCCCTGCCCCGGTCTATGCCCCGGCCCCGGTGATCTATGGCGGCTACTATCGTGACCGCGACGACTGGGGTGAGCGCGAATGGCGCCGCCACGAGTGGCGCGAACGCGAATGGCACGAACACGAAGGGCACCACGATCACGGCTGGCACCGCGGCTGGGACCGCTAACGCCTAGCGGCAACAGGCAGCTACATCGGCAACGGGCCGCTCACACGAGCGGCCCGTTGCTTTTGTACGCTCGAATGCCCGCGCAATCTGCAAACCGACCTATGCTGACGTAGTGGCCCCCGCAATCCCGCCGCCGGCCGCACAGCACACGGGAGGACGCCATGTCGATCTCCAGCACCCTCGACGGCTGCCTGCGCAGCAAGGGCTGCCTGTACGAGGTGATTCGCCATCCGCATACCCATACCAGCACGGAGACCGCGCAGTCTGCACATGTCCCGGGCGACCGTCTGGCCAAGACGCTGCTGCTCGAAGACAAGCTCGGCTATGTCGCGGCCGTGTTGCCATCGACGTATCACCTGCATCTGTCGGAATTGCAAAAGGAAACTGGCCGCCTGGACCTGACACTGGCCGATGAATCCGAGTTGCGCGAAGTCTTTCGGGACTGCGATGCTGGCGCCGTACCACCCGTTGGCATGGCTTACGGCATGCCCACCTACATCGACAGCAGTCTGATGGCCCACGGCGACGTCTACTTCGAAGCCGGCGACCACGAAAATGTCGTGCATATGGACATGGATCAGTTCATGGCTTTAATGCGCGACGCCAAGCCCGGACACTTCGCGTATCGCATGCAGGGCATGCTCTTCTGAGAACCCGCCATGGCAGACGACGTTGTCATCACGGTCCGCAACAACGGGCCGTACCATATCAAGGGAACCTTCCGGGTCGCCACCCAGGGCGGGCGCGAGTTGGCCGTAGAAGAAGGCCAGGCATGGCTGTGCCGCTGCGGGCACTCCTTGAACAAGCCGTTCTGTGACGGGTCGCACAAGCGCGTCGAGTTTGACAGCAACCTCGACGCGACTGTGCCCGATGCGCCTGCTTAACGCGTAACGGGCTTGTAGCGGATACGCTTGGGCTTCGCGCCTTCTTCGCCCAGACGCTTCTTCTTGTCGGCTTCGTATTCCTGATAGTTGCCCGGGAAGAACTCGACGTGCGAATCGCCTTCGAACGCGATGATGTGCGTGGCGATGCGATCGAGGAACCAGCGATCGTGCGAGATCACCATCACGCAGCCCGCGAACTCGAGCAGCGCGTCTTCCAGCGCACGCAGCGTTTCCACGTCCAGGTCGTTTGACGGCTCATCGAGCAGCAGCACATTGCCGCCCGAGATGAGCGTCTTGGCCAAGTGCAGGCGCCCGCGCTCGCCGCCAGACAGCGTGCCGACGTGCTTTTGCTGATCGCCACCCTTGAAGTTGAAGCGGCCGATGTAGGCACGCGATGGCGTTTCATAGCGGCCCACCGTGAGGATGTCGGAACCGTTCGAAATCTCTTCGAAGACGGTCTTGTCTGCGGAAAGCGCATCGCGGCTCTGGTCAACGTAAGCCAGCTTGACCGTCGGGCCGATCTTGATGGTGCCCGAATCCGGCTGCTCCTTGCCCGTGATCATGCGGAAGAGCGTCGACTTACCGGCGCCGTTCGGGCCAATGATGCCGACGATGGCGCCCGGCGGAATCGTAAAGCTGAGGTTGTCGATCAGCAGGCGATCGCCATAGCTCTTGCTGACGTTCTGGAACTCGATGACTTCATTGCCCAGACGCTCGCCGGCCGGGATGAAGATTTCCTGCGTCTCGTTGCGCTTCTGGTATTCCTGGCTGTTCAACTCGTCAAAGCGGGCCAGACGCGCCTTCGACTTGGCCTGACGGCCCTTCGGATTCTGGCGCACCCATTCGAGCTCTTTCTTTAGCGCTTTCTGGCGCGCCGATTCGCTCGACTCTTCCTGCTTCAGGCGCGTCTCTTTCTGATCGAGCCAGGAGCTGTAATTGCCCTTCCAGGGGATGCCGTGGCCGCGGTCGAGTTCGAGAATCCACTCGGCGGCGTTGTCGAGGAAGTAGCGGTCGTGGGTCACAGCCACAACGGTGCCGGGGAAGCGCGTGAGGAACTGCTCGAGCCAGTCCACGGATTCCGCATCCAGATGGTTGGTCGGCTCGTCGAGCAGCAGCATGTCGGGGCGCGACAGCAGCAGCTTGCACAGCGCGACACGACGCTTTTCACCGCCCGAGAGATGCTCGATCTTCGCGTCCCACGGCGGCAAGCGCAGTGCGTCGGCGGCAATTTCGAGCTGCAGTTCCACGTTGTCACCGGCACCGGCGGCAATGATGGCTTCCAGGCGCGCCTGTTCTTCGGCGAGCTTGTCGAAGTCGGCACCTTCCTCGGCGTATGCCGCGTAGATGGCTTCGAGCTGCTTTTGCGCATCCATCACTTCGCCCAGGCCGCTCTCGACTTCTTCGCGCACCGTCTTGGCGGGATCGAGCTGCGGCTCCTGCGGTAAGTAGCCGATGTTGAGGTTGGGCATCGGCGTGGCTTCGCCTTCGATGTCCTTGTCGAGGCCGGCCATGATCTTGAGCACGGTCGACTTGCCGGAGCCGTTCAAGCCCAGCACCCCGATCTTGGCGCCGGGGAAGAACGACAGCGAGATGTCCTTGAGAATCTGGCGCTTGGGCGGAACGATCTTGCCCACGCGGTTCATGGTGAAAACGTACTGTGACATGGCGGAATTGCGGGGGGAAACGCAGAAATGGGGAATCCGGCGAGTTTAACAAAGCCGGGGCACGGCAAGCCCAGGGCTCAAGGCCGCTCGAGCAAAAGAAAAGGCGCCCACCAGGGGCGCCCTTCCGATGCAGCGGCAGGCTGGCTCGTTACATCGTCATCATGTTGGCGTTCATGTTATGCATGACCCACAGCGAGCCGACAACGACGATCGCCAGGATCAGCAGCGTGAACAGGAAGGCCATCACGTTCCAGCGCTGGGCAGACGATCCATCCAGGTGCAGGAAATAGATCAGGTGTACGACGATCTGCACGACCGCCAGAGCCATCACCGTCACCAGCACCGTCTGGTGCGAGTAGCCGCCGTCCATCACCATCTTGAACGGGATGGCCGTCAGGATCACCGCCAGCACGAAGCCGATCAGGTAGCCCTTGACGGTGGCATGGCCGGCGCCGCCGGCTGCATGACCGTGATCCTCGCCGTGGGCGATGGCGGATGTTGCGTTGGTCTGTTCCATTACATCGCTCCCAGCAGATAGACGACGGTAAACACACCGATCCACACCACGTCCAAGAAGTGCCAGAACAGGCTCAGGCACGACAGTCGAGTCGATTGGGTCGGAGTCAGGCCTTTGGCACCGATCTGCCACATCAGGACGATGATCCACAGCATGCCGCTCGCCACGTGCAGGCCGTGCGTGCCGACCAGCAGGAAGAACGACGACAGGAATGCGCTGCGGCTCGGGCCGGCGCCTTCTGCGATCAGGTGGTGGAACTCGTTGATTTCCATGCCGACGAACGCGGCGCCCAGCAGCAGCGTGATGCCCAGCCACAGCATCACTTGATCCTTGCGGCCGTTCTGCAGGCTGATCATCACCATGCCGTAGGTGATGGACGACACCAGCAGGATGCCGGTTTCGATCGCCACGTACGACAGATCGAAGAGTTCCTTGCCAGTCGGGCCGCCGGCCGTTGCACCGCGCAGGACGCAGAACGTGGCAAACAGCGACGCGAAGATGATCAAGTCGCTCATCAGGTACACCCAGAAGCCGAAGACCTTGGTGTCTGCAGAATCGTGGTGGTGCGCATGGTCATGCGCGTGGTCGTGGCCGTGCGCGTGACCGTGCGCGGCGTGACCGTCTAGAACATTGGAAGCCATGGTTTAAGCCTGCGAACCGATACGTTGGAAGTAGGCCGACTCGGTCTCGTGAACCTCGTGAGCGGGCACGTAGTAATCGATGTCGTCGTTGTTGCTGCGGAGGATGAAGCTGCCGATCATGCCGACCAGACCCAGCACGGCCATCCACCAGATGTGCCAGATCAGCGCGAAGCCCATCACGATCGAGAACATGCCGATGAAGAAGCCGGCACCGGTGTTCTTCGGCATGTGGATCTTCTCGTAGCTCGGTGCGGCCTGCGTCAGCACCTCGCCGCGCGCCTTCATGTCGGCAAAGGCGTCGATGTCACGGATGACCGGCACGCGGGCGAAGTTGTAGTGCGCCGGCGGCGACGACGTCGCCCACTCCAGCGTGCGACCGCCCCACGGATCGCCCGTCAGGTCGGCCAGCGCATGACGGTTGCGGACGCTCACGAAGATCTGGATGAGCTGCGAAGCGATGCCGCAGGCGATGATCGCGGCGCCGATCACGGCAACGATCAGCCACGGCTGCCATGCCGGGTTGTCGGTATGGTTCAGACGACGCGTCATGCCCATGAAGCCGAGCACGTACAGCGGCATGAAGGCGGTGTAGAAGCCCACGAACCAGCACCAGAAGGCGCGCTTGCCCCACTTCTCGTCCAGCTTGAAGCCGAAGGCCTTCGGGAACCAGTACGTGATACCAGCCAGGTAACCGAACACCACGCCGCCGATGATGGTGTTGTGGAAGTGAGCGATCAGGAACAGGCTGTTGTGCAGCAGGAAGTCGGCGCCCGGCACAGCCAGCAGCACGCCGGTCATCCCGCCGATCACGAAGGTGATCATGAAGCCGATCGTCCACAGCATCATTGAGTTCAGCTCGACGCGGCCGCGGTACATCGTGAACAGCCAGTTGAAGATCTTCACGCCCGTCGGGATCGAGATGATCATCGTCGCGATACCGAAAAACGCGTTGACGTTCGCACCCGAGCCCATGGTGAAGAAGTGGTGCAGCCACACCAGGAACGACAGCACGGTGATACCGGCGGTCGCCCACACCATCGACGTGTAGCCGAAGAGCTTCTTGCGCGAGAACGTCGAGACGATTTCCGAGAACATGCCGAAGGCCGGCAGGATCAGGATGTACACCTCGGGGTGGCCCCAGATCCAGATCAGGTTCACGTACAGCATGGCGTTACCGCCGCCGCCGTTCGTGAAGAAGTGCATGTCCAGGTAGCGGTCGGCACCCAGCAGTGCCAGCGCCACGGTCAGCACCGGGAAGGCAGCCACGATCAGGATGTTGGCGCACAGGGCGGTCCAGGTGAAGATCGGCATGCGCATCAGCGTCATGCCCGGCGCGCGCATCTTGAAGATGGTCGCGACGAAGTTCACGCCGGTCAGCAATGTCCCGAGGCCCGATATCTGCAAGGCCCAGATGTAGTAATCGACCCCCACGCCCGGGCTGTAGGCCAGCTCCGACAGCGGCGGGTACGCCAGCCAGCCGGTGCGAGCGAATTCGCCCACGCCCAGCGACACGTTGATCAGCACCACACCTGCAGCAGCCAGCCAGAACGACAGCGTGTTCAGGAACGGAAATGCCACGTCGCGCGCGCCGATCTGCAGCGGCACGATCAGGTTGATCAGGCCCGTCATGAGCGGCATGGCCATGAAGAAAATCATGATCACGCCGTGCGCGGTAAAGATCTGGTCGTAGTGCTCAGGCGGCAGATAGCCGGCACCGCCGCCCGAGGCAACCGCCAGTTGCGAGCGCATCATGATGGCGTCGGCAAAGCCGCGCAGCAGCATCACGATGGCCAGAATGCAGTACATCACGCCGATCTTCTTGTGGTCGACCGAGGTGATCCACTCATTCCAGAGATAGGTCCACTTCTTGAGATAGGTGATCAGGCCGAACAGGCCCGCGCCACCCAGCAGAATGGCCGACACCGTCACGACCACGATGGGCTCGTGCAGCGGAATGGCCTCCAGACTCAACTTGCCAAACATCGTCAACTCCTAGGAATTCTTGGCCGCGCTCTTGGGCGCAGGCAGGGCGGACTGCACCGGCAGCGGACGCGTTGCCGCCTCAGCCGTGGCCGTCGTGCAGTTGGCGCCTTCGAGCGCCTCGTCGAGCGTCAGGACCTTCTCCCCTTCGCCCATCTTGTCCATGTATTTGTGCAGGATGCTGTGATACAGCGACGGGTCGACCGATGCATACGCCGCCGGCGGCACCTTCTCGCTCGGCTTGGACAGCTCGGCGTAGCCTTCCTTGGTCAGGTTCTGCGACGAGGCGCGAACCTGCTTGACCCAGGCGTCGAACTCTTCGTTCGTCATGGCCGTGGCCTTGAACTTCATGCCTGTGAAGCCCGAGCCGCTGTAGTTCGACGACATGCCGTCAAACACGCCGGTCTCGTTGGCGATCAGGTGCAGCTTGGTCTGCATGCCCGCCATGGCGTACACCTGGCTGCCCAGCTGCGGGATGAAGAACGCGTTCATCACCGTGTCGGACGTGATCTTGAAGTTGATCGGGGTGTTGGCCGGGAATGCGAGCTGGTTGACCGTCGCGATCTTCAGTTCCGGATAGATGAACAGCCACTTCCAGTCGAGCGAGACAGCCTCGACCGTGATGGGCTTCACATCCGATTCGATCGGCTTGTACGGATCGAGCGCGTGCGTGGACTTATAGGTGATCACGCCCAACACGATGATGATCAGGCACGGGATCAGCCACACCACGGCCTCGATGGCGTTGGAGTGCGACCAGTCGGGCTCGTAGCGAGCCTTGGTGTTGGACGCGCGGTACTTCCACGCAAACACCAGCGTCAGCACGATCACGGGAATGACGACCAGCAGCATCAGGCCGGTCGCCACCAGGATCAGCGTCTTTTCTTCAGCCGCAATCATCCCCTTCGGGTCCAGGACCGTCAGGTTGCAGCCCGCAAGCAGGAGCGGGAGGCTTGCGGCGAAGAGCCGCTTCATATGTGGAACGAGTGTGTTCTTCATGTCTTACACAATTGCGCCGGCGATGCGCACCAACATCACGGGAGCCCAGCAGCCCAGACAGCGGCCACAAGGGGAAAAACGCGGGAAATGAGAGAAGACCGAACTACCGGCGCCCCGAATACAGCTGAGGTGCGGCAGCGGATCTTCGATCACATCAGGCGCCGGTCAGGGAGAAGCTGAACCCAACGCCCTCAGTTGGCGAGGTGGGCTTCGCTCATGCAGGGCATGGGCGAGGTCGAACTTCGCCGCGTCGCACAAAGCGGCGGACGACAGATCGGGGGCGTGAAAGGTCGGAGCAGGCACTGCGTCATGCGCCCGTTGGGGGAGCGCGGTTGGAAGTGGAATGCGGGCGCGATCTTACCGCCAGACGGCGCTTTGGATCGCGCTATCCGCTCAGGCAAATAGAAAACGACGTCGATTGACAAGTGATTTCCTAACCGCAGGGCTAGGGTTTACGTGGCTTTGCGGGTAAGCCAATCGAAAGTGCCTGTTGTTGCACTGCGACAATCAGCCACAGTGGCGCGCAGCCGACGTTGTCACCAAATGTGCGCCCGAAGGTTGAGCTGATAATAAGAACAATTCTCATCTTGGAGAGGCCGCCGAAGCGGCCTCCCTGCGCTTTTCCCTACGGCCTCATTGGGCGAGCAACCCGGCAATCCGTACCAGCACCAGCCCCGCAGCCACCACGAGGTAGCCGCGCAGCACAAACATCCACGTGCGCTTGAGCGGCGTCCAACGGGCAGGCGTGAGCTGCTCGAGCGGCGGCATCGTCCAGTGATTGCGATCCAGCACGCTCACACGCTGTGGATGGTGCGGCCGGTGCCTGCGTCGCTCGATGCGCCATAGCACCAGCGACATGACCACGGCGATGAGCGAACCGCCGATCAGGATGGCGCCGATCTCGAATTCTCCGATCCCCGGAAACAACACAGCCGCCGTCAGGATGACGGAGAGCATCACCAGCACCGCCACCACACCGCCGGTGAAGAGGTTCATCGCGCGGCCGTTCGTCCACGGGCCCAGCACGGCCTTGTCGTTGCACAAAAGCAGCAGGAACACTGTCGCGCTTGGCAGCAGCACGCCGGCCAGCGATTGCACTGCATTGGTCAACAAACCGAGCGGCACGCCGGGCGTCAGCACCAATCCTGCGGCCAGCAAGGTCAGCCCGAAGTAGATCGCGTAGAAGCCCTTGGCTTCCGTCGGCTTGCGATGCAGCGAGTGCCGCACGGCAAACACGTCGCCGATCGCATACGCGGTCGACAACGACACCGCACAGGCGCCGATGATGCTGGCATCCAGCAGCGCAATCGCAAACAGGACACCGGCCCAGCGGCCCGAGTGGCGCTCCAGACCGTGCGCCGTGCCGAGCGCATCGGTGTAGTTGCCGAACTCTGGCGAACCGTGAAAGGCCTGGGCGCTGAAGGCGATCATCGCCACCGCGCCGGCAATCACGAGGACGATGCCCAGCCACAGATCCGCGCGTTCATAGCGGATGAAACGGGCGGTGATGCGCTTGTCGATCACGTAGCTCTGTTGGAAGAACAATTGCCACGGCGCCACGGTCGTCCCGACGATGGCGATGATCAGCAGCATGACCTCCGCTAGCGGTGCGCCGGCCGGTAGCGCGGGCACAAAGAAGTCGCGTGCCACCTGCCCAATTGGCGGATGGACCATCACGAACACGGGAATGAGCGTGAGACTGCCGGCCACCAGCGCCAGCGCAAAGCGCTCGAAGCGGCGGAAGTCGCCGGTGGAGGCAGCCAGCATCACCAGCGCCGCCGCCGCACACACGCCCCAGTGTCTAGGGATGCCGAGGTACTCCAGCGCCAGGCTGATACCGATGAACTCTGTCACGAGCGTCAGCGCGTTCACCAGAAACAGATCGATGACAGAGAAGCTGCCCCAGAACCTGCCGAAGCGGGCAAAGATCAACCGCGCATGGCCAACGCGCGTGACGGCGCCCAGGCGCAGCACCATCTCCTGGTTCACGTACAGCACGGGGATGAGCAACAACAGCGTCCACAACAGCGTGGTGCCGTAGTTCTGCCCGGCTTGCGTGTACGTGCCGAAGGCGCCGGCGTCGTTGTCGCCGACCATCACGATCAGGCCGGGCCCGAGGATGGCGAGCAGCGTCCGCAGACGCGCGCGCCAGCTGTTACGAGCGCCCGTATCGTGATGCGCGATGGTGCCGAGCGCGCCGCGGATGTCGCCCACATGAGCGTCGTCGAGTGCGGCATGACGTGGCGGTGCGTCGATGCCCGAAGCGAATTGGGTCATGTCGACCTCCTTTTTTTGTGTTGTTGGATTACCAGTACGTGCGCGACAGGCGCACAGCCGCCGCCGCGTAACCGTGGTTGGAAAGCGGCTGACCGCCGTCGCCTGCCCGGCGGTTGGAGGTCACGGGCACGGCGTCGGCGCGCGCAGGTGCAGCAACGCGCGGCTGCACGAACACCGAGCTGAACGGCAGTGCGATCGTCGAGAAACGACGGGCGGGAATATTGAATTTGCGCATGACACACTCCTCGCCGCGTGCGCATACGCGCGGCACGCAGCAATCTCCGCACGCGTTGTACACACACGCGGCGGCATGGTCGAAACGATCAAGGAGCGATGCAGATACCGCTGCCTTGCCTGGGCGGCAAGTCAGCAGCAGGGGAAAACCGTGCGGCGGACTCGCCTAGTGGGATACCGATGTAAATGTCGGGTAAGGTCGACTCGGACTGTCCATATGGGTCCTCCTACGGTTAGAACTCGGCGTGGACGCGCAGGCCGAAGAACTTGGCAGGCCCGCGGTCCCGGTTGTAGCCGGGGTTCTGGATTAACTGAAAATCGGGGCTGAGCATGATGCCCTTGACCGGTTGAAAGCTGTAAAACACTTCGAGTATGCGTTCGTGGCCGTAGTTCAAGGCGCTATCGCCCAGGAACGCGCCGTTGCCGCCTGCGGCCAAATAGGCGCGATGGTCCGGGCCCAGCATGTTGAGCGAAAAGGCCGCCCCCAGCACATCGTCCGGACGCCCCCACGACGCGCCCTTGAGCAAGCCGCCAAACGACACGTTGCGCCCCGCTTCCGTAAAAGCATAGGTCTCGGTCTTATCATCCGACCAGTTCAATCGGGTGAAGAGGCCCAAGTTTTCACCCACCTTTTGCTCGAAGGACAAACCCACGCCGACCTTGGCGTGCTCACGCCGAACCAGACTCAAATCGGGCTGGCCCGCAGTGGCTTGACCGAGCGCAATGGCATCGTCAAAGCGGCCCATGCGTGCGAAGTTTCGCCATCCGAGTAGGCGCACCTTGCCCTCCTGGCCGAACAGCGTGAAGCTCTTCTCCAGTTCGAGCATGTCGCCGTAGTGCTTGAGAAAACGGGTGTCGAGCGGCAAGCCGTTGGACTCCACCGGCTGCAGGAAGCGGCCCGCGCGCACGGCCCAGCCGAACTCGCTATCGGTGTACTCCAGCGCAATCCCCCAGCTGTAGCCGCGCGCATCCGCAGCATAGTCGAACGACGGATGCGTCATGAACGACCAGTTTAGGAACTGCGTGCGCGGATCGTGCGCGTACTCCACCGCATCGAACACGTCGAGCACGGGCAAATTGCCCACGGTGAGTACCACGCGACGCTTGTCCACAACGTCGGCGAACTGGTTGAAGTCGGCATCGACCTTTTCGGTGTCGCCGCCCAGACCCCAGGTCTGGCGCAGGAACACGCGAGCGCGATAGAGCGTCGGGTCGGTGCCCGTGACCTTGGCCAGTTCCCCGTTGGTTGGGCCGCCCAGCCCGTGCAGATCGGAGAATGCCTTGCCCATCACGACTTCTGGGTTGAAGTGGAACTCGGCGCCCCTCCACAACCGCATGCCGAGATCGAGCGTGGTGCTGAAGGAGTAACTGGTCGCCCGGTCCGCCGTCAGGCTGTTGTCACCGCTATACGGCGACTTGAACGCAGGTTTGGCCTGCCAGACCCAGGTGGATTGACCGTGAAAACCAAAGCGATCGCCGAACTCGCCTCCGGCAATGAGCGGCGTCGCGGCAGCCGGCACCGATGCAAGCGCCTCTGCAGCATCGGCAGCCTGGGCAGAAACCCATAGCAGCACCATGGCAGCAAAAATGGGCGGACGGCAGCCCGCAGCAGCGGCGCGCACCAGCGAGATAAGTGCGCGTACTGCCTTCCGGACGGATTTGACGATGGAAGCAAACAGCATGAGGCCCCCCTCGTTCGCTTCTGTGACGAACGTAGGCAACGACCGGACACGGACCTCCCAATGCGACGCGCACGCAAATGCGCGGCTACATGGCCGTACCGGCGAACAACAATCGAATTCAGGAAGAGACTTGCGCAGAGAACCCACGCAAGAGCCACCGCCCGCCGTGCAATACGGCTAGGCAGCGGGAAGGCGCGAAGACGTTGCGCCGAGACTGTCTAGCCGTTCAAGGTGCGATCGAAGATCGACTAGAACAACTGTCCATGGAGATGGTCTCCGTAACTGTGACGGGGCGCAGAGTAACAAAGTCTCGTTGACTGCGGCAAGCGTTTTCTTGGGGCGCGCGCGAAGCGGTAATGCCCCCGTTTTCCACAGTCGGCAGAAGTAGAAACTAAGCGGCCATGGCCAGCCGCTGCTTCGGGGTAAAGCCGCCCAATGCCATATTT
>NZ_JBSFAI010000023.1:0-43845 GCF_056280165.1 Ralstonia sp. 110700041-2
CAAATATGGCATTGGGCGGCTTTACCCCGAAGCAGCGGCTGGCCATGGCCGCTTAGTTTCTACTTCTGCCGACTGTGGAAAACGGGGGCATTACCACTGAAAGCCATTGCATTCGATAAGACGGGGACGCTGACGGAGGGGCGCCCCCGTATTACCGATGTGATGGTCGCCGAAGGAGTAGCTGAAGCGGAATTGTTGAGCGTAGCGGTCGCCGTGGAGTCGCTCAGCGACCACCCGTTGGCTGCGGCCATTGCCCGCGATGGCCGCAAGCGCCTGGAAGGCAGTTCCATCCCGGAAGCGTCTCATCTCCAAAGCTTGACCGGACGCGGGGTCACGGCGACGTTGTGCGGTAAGACCGTCTGGATTGGCAAGCCTGACATGTTCGGCGCCGACGGGATTGCACCGCTTAGCGAATCGATGGCGAGCGCAGTGCAGACGCTGCGCAGCACTGGCCGCACGACAATGATCGTCAGGCAGGGAGATCGGGACCTCGGCGCCATTGGGCTGATGGACACGCCGCGCGCCTCGGCGCGCGCTGCCCTCGAGGCACTGCGCAGGCTGGGTATCACACGCATGATCATGATCTCCGGCGATCACCAGCGCGCAGCCGAAGCCGTCGCCAAGGACGTAGGTATCGATGAAGCCTGGGGCGATCTGATGCCTGAGGACAAGGTCAAAGCCATCCAGACGTTGCGCGCGGAAGCCAAAGTGGCCATGGTCGGCGACGGCGTCAACGACGCGCCGGCAATGGCCAACGCCACGGTGGGCATCGCAATGGGTGCGGCAGGTTCAGATGTGGCACTGGAAACGGCGGATGTTGCGCTGATGGCCGACGACCTCCAACACCTGCCTTTTGTGGTCGGTTTAAGCCGACATACGCGGGCCATCATCCTTCAGAACGTGTATATCAGCCTCGGCGTCGTGGCGTTCCTTCTGCCAGCCACGATCCTCGGCCTCGGTATCGGGCCCGCCGTGGCCATGCATGAGGGGTCGACGCTGATCGTCGTGTTCAATGCGCTTCGACTGCTAGCCTATCGCGACAAATCCCCATGACGGGCCCCGGCCGCAATGATGGCGATGCCAGATGCGGCGGCAGCTATGGCCGCCGACTCATTTGGCGGCATTGCCGCAACTTCCACAGAACTTTGCGTCGCGTGGGAGTAAGGTGCCGCATCGACTGCACGGCGCCGGAGCCAGTGAACTGCCGCATTGCTGGCAGAAGCGCGCGCCCTGGGCGCTCACCGTGCCGCAGTTGGGGCAGTGGACGCCGGCGGGGCTTTGTGGTGGCAAAGGATTCCCATAGCCGTAGCTGCCGCCACCATCATGATGACCTCCTCGACGACCGTGCTCACTTCCGCCGCCGTGATGACCGCCGCTGTGACGGCCCATGAGCCTTTCCAAGAAACCCATCATTCCTCCTAAGTGGATGGATCGTCGCTGCGGCCCCGTGGTGTCGGGTGCTGCGACGACTTGCGCTGCTACGCGTCAGCCAATGCCTGTAGTAAATAGTCTGTAGTGACTACAGGGTCAATGGTCGGTGGATGCGAAGAACGGAATAAGTTGAATACGAGGCTCTTTCTTTCGAAAACGTCATGATCCCGATAGTTGCTGGCCATGTCGTGAGAGCGCATGGAAGGCGGGCTGTCTATCGGCTTGGCGCAAGGGTTTCCGTGAGGATGGCATCCCGCTGAGGAGCCTCGGGGAGGCCAGGAGCTTTGCCTTCCGGGCATCCGGGTGCGTGAAAGATTGCTGCAGGCGGGGTGCCACCCCGTGTCGCTGCGGCCACCTGCCCCGGCTCAGCGGTGGGGGTGCCGGGGCCGATCGGCGCCGTATAGCTTGCCACCAGATACACCGGCCGCCGCTTGACTTCATTGAACAGACGCCCAACATATTCCCCGAGCACGCCTAGGAAAACCAGTTGCAGGCCGCCCAGCAGAAGCAGGGCGGTCATCATGGATGGGTAGCCGTGTACGGGGTCGCCGTAGAGCAGCGTCTTGCCAACGATGAAGGCGGCCATGCCAAAGGCGGGAACGGCAACAAGCAGGCCGATCGAGGTTGCAAACTTGAGCGGCACGGTGGAAAAGGCAGTGATGCCATCCACGGCAAAACGCAACAGCTTGCGGTAGTTGAACTTGGTCGTCCCGGATGCCCGCGCGTCACGCCGATACAAGACGGCCGTCTGCCGGAATCCTATCCAGGCATACAGCCCCTTCATGAAGCGGTGCTGCTCCCGGAGTTGTCCGAGTGCGGCAACGGCACGACGGCTCATGACGCGGAAGTCGCCGGTGTCGGCCGGAATCTCCGTATCGCTGAGCTTGCCCATCAGGCGGTAAAACCAGTGCGCGGTGAACTTCTTGAGGAACGATTCGCCATCCCGGGAAGTGCGCGTGGCGTACACCACGTCGAACCCCTCGCGCCATTTCTCGATCAACGACGGAATCAGTTCGGGCGGATCCTGCAGATCGGCGTCGATGATCACAACGGCGTCGCCGCTTGCCACGTCGAGGCCCGCCGTTAGCGCGGCTTCCTTGCCGAAGTTGCGACTCAGCTCGACAATGCCGACGCGCGCTTCGGCCGCCTTGAGATTGTGTGCAACCGCCAGTGATCGATCGCGGCTGCCATCGTCCACGTAGATAATCTCGTAGTCCGATGCCAATCCATCCATCACGCGGAGAAGCCGAAAGTGAAACTGTGGCAGGACAGCTTCTTCATTGAAGAGCGGTACGACGACCGAGATCTTCTCTGGCAGCAGGCTGGCGGCATTCATCGCATCGCTCCATTCATGAACGTCCAATTTGCATGGAGTACGTAGTTGACCAACATGACGAAAATTGTCGAGAGGATTTGAGCAACCAGGTAGTGAAGCCCCAATGCTAGTCCAGCCCACATCAGAAGTGAGTTAAGAAAGAACGCCAGCGCGGAAACGAGAATGAACCGTCCGAAAGTGGCGCGTTGTGGTCGGACTGGTGTGAACACCCATCGGCTGCTGATGCAGTAGTGCGTCAGAAGGCCTGCAACACTGCCGGCGGCAGACGCCGGTAGCGCTGCAACCCCGAAACCGACCAGCGTGATCAGTGTTGCGTAGTGTGTAGCGGTTGCCGTCGCCCCCGCGCCCAGAAACCGTACAAATCGTGATGGGATGTTCATGGTTTTTGCACCAGAACGTTGACGCCATGTCGTCCGATCACAGTTGTGTTGCCGCCGAGCAGCGGTCTCAGTCGATGAAACGTCTCGTGCCGCATGACCGCGAGCTTGTGACCAGGGGTCAGCCATCGCTGCGCAAAAGCTTCTTCATTAGCAATCCACTTGTCGGGCTCGACCGAGAAGCCGAGATCCAGCTCGGATCTGGCCCCGACAATGATCGGTTCTCGTTCGGCGTAAAACGCCAGACCTCGGTCAATCTGGCCCACGTTGAACAGTTGTGTGTTGTCGCGGGACGCCGCCTTGGCTTCCAAGCCAAGTGGTTTGATGGAGAGGGACCCAAACGCCCGAGACGCCATCAAGCCAGCCTGAAGGCTGGCCAGCGTCGCCAGCGAAGCGACGGCAACCGCGCAGAGCCTGTGGCCGCGCAGGGCGATCCCAAAGGCCAGGAAGCCACCGATGACCAGAATGCCCATCGTGATGGCGCCCCAGGTATGCAATGAGGCCGGATTGCTGATATTGAGCTTCAGTACCGCATTCGACATTGTCGGATGCCATAGCAGCACGGCGATGGCAACGCCGAGCACAGGCATGGCAAGAAAGCTTGCCGCCAGTGTGGGGCGGGCTGCAGTCATGGATCTGTACGCGAGCAAGACGGCCACCGGTGGTAAGGCGGGCAGGATATAGAGCGGCAGCTTCGAGCGCGAAATCGAAAAGAAGGCAATGACAACGACTACCCACAGCGACAGAAACAGTCGTGCGTCGAAGCCAGGCGTTGCCTGTGCGCTGCGAGAGCGGAGTGCGATAGCACGGGGAAT
The DNA here is from genome assembly GCF_056280165.1 of Ralstonia sp. 110700041-2. Taxonomy (NCBI): domain Bacteria; kingdom Pseudomonadati; phylum Pseudomonadota; class Betaproteobacteria; order Burkholderiales; family Burkholderiaceae; genus Ralstonia; species Ralstonia sp. 110700041-2. The sequence goes on from NZ_JBSFAI010000023.1 coordinate 3,960, forward strand.
CAAGCCCATGAACGGCAGGACGCCTGCCGCACCAACGGCCAGGAAGAACCAGAATGGCTTGTCCCGCTCGTGAACCGAGGACGAGAATCTCGCGAAGTGTTCGTGGATGAAGAAGTAATTCAGAAATTCGGGGTTGCGCTGGGACACCACGACAAACCAAGGCATGGTGATGGCCACCGCAAGCAGGCTCCAGCGCCAGAATCTCGCGCTAAAAAATGCGGAAAATTGTCGAGTGACCGCCCCGTATAGCAGCAGCGTGATTCCTGGCAGTACCAGGGCAATCAGGCCTTTGGCAAGAAATGCCAGACCGACCAACAACCAGATCAGGGGGTATAAGCGAGGTTCCCGATTCTGGTAGGCCACGGCGAAAACGAGAGCGGCACTGCCGAGCAGTGCGCCGACACCAATGTCTGTTGTTGTCAGATTCGAGCCGAGAATCCAGAGGGGAGCGCCGATGAGCACCAGCGCTGAGGCGAGGCCTATGCGCGTGTCATAGAGCGATCGCGCCGCCCACCATGCGGCGAGTGCGCCCAGCAGTCCCACAAGCGCACTCCAGATCCTTGCTGTCCACTCGGACGGCCCGAAGAGCGTATAGGCGCTGGCGGTCGCCCAATACTGCAGGGGCGGCTTGTCGAAGAACTTGATGCCGTTCAACCGCGGCGTGACCCAATCGCCGGAGACGAACATCTCGCGCGGAACCTCGGCGTAACGACCCTCGTCGGGTTCATAGAGGGGACGCACGGATAGCGTGGACATCCAGAGGACCACCGTGAGTGCGATGGTCAAAGCCATGAAAATCTGTCGCTTCAAGAGACTGCCCGTCCAGGTGTGCGGTGGCCACTGCTACCGCGCTTGGTCAAATGCTCTCAGGGCGCAACGACATAGATGCCGGATGTGGTTCGTCGCCGTCGTGATGTTGGATCATGGAGCAGTTCACGCGGCGCCGCTTGACGCCCCACGAGCCGAGGATGCGATTCACGCGGGAGTCCGAAGGATGGCGACTTGGCCAGCAGAGAGCGAACAGCGGGATTCTAGGGCGCTCACCTGTCGGGGGGATTACGAGATGATGACGGCGCAGTCCGCCGTCGAGTGCTTTGCGGCAGAAGAAGTTGCCTGACGAAGCGTCAGCGTTAGCTCATGGTAACCCAAGTGCTTCGGAGAACGGGCGTCGGGTTCGATGCGTTGGTGCGTAACCATTCGGCAATGTCGCCGCAATGTTCTGCATAGTAAACTTGACGCCCCGCAGTTGTCAGCGGGCCTCATCACCCTTAGTGCTCAAGCCTAGGAAGTCGCTTTCCATCAGATGTTCTTAGGCGCAGCCTCTTTCGAAGGTGCTTGTCTTTCGCGCTGCGCTTAGATCCGGGGTGTTCGTTGTCAACCCCAAAAAGTCGCAAGGACTTCGCTGCTATGCGGTCGAGACTGACGGCACTTCTGATGGCAATCTCGACCTATCAGGCGTGGGATTTCTACCACCTTGCAACGCGAACACCGGACGCTCATGTCGTCGCCGACGCAGTCGCGTAGGTAGTGGGCGGCCTCGCGATCCTTTGGTTCGTGATTCGAAAACGGTGTCGTCGTGTCAGCCCAAACCGACCTGTTTCTGAGGCGCTACCTGGCGCAGCCAAGGTACGAGGGCAGGTGATGGCGGAACGAAACGAGGTGGCAATTCAGGCGACGCGGCAGTTGTTGCAGTCGATGCTGCTGCAGTTCGAGCGCTGGAAATATACGCCATCGGAAACGGAAGTGGCGATGCTTCTCATAAAAGGGTTGACCCTTGAAGAGTGCGCTCACTCGCTAGCGTGGCATGATGTGACGGTGCGGACAATTGCCGCGGGCGTATTCGCCAAGGCGAACCTCAGCAATCGCCATCAATTTGCCGCCTACTTTTTCGGTGATCTGTTGGTTGAGCCGATCGAGCCTGCACCTCGATCAAAAACCGGTGAGTGTAGGCACGACGCCGGCATGTAAGTTGTCGCGCTTGACCTTCAAGCAAAGACCGGAACGGTAAAAATCCGATTATTGGTATCTGTGCCACAGTACGGTGCTGTGGCTGTATCTCTATTTCGATGAACAAACTTCTTCAAGCTATACACGAAAGCTTGCCGCAGTGGCTGGCAGATTGGTTCGACATTCTTGTTCCCGCTATCGAGGTCGTGCTGATTGCGGCTGGCGCATGGTTAGCAGTGCGCATCGCGCGGCGGTTGCTTAGAAAGCTGACCAATACATATTCTCTGCCAGGAAAAGTTGCGGCGCTGTCTTTGCGTGTGGTCGCGACCATCGTGTACGTAGCTGCCACGCTCTGGGCTCTGGAGCGAATGGGCGTGTCTGGAACCGTCCTGTGGACCGCATTCACGGGATTTGCCACTGTCGGGGCGGTCGCGTTTTTCGCCGCGTGGAGTGTACTCTCGAACCTGTTCTGCGCGCTCCTGATATACGTCACCGGTGCGTTCCGCATTGGGGATGTTGTGGAGCTTCTTGAGAACGGGGAAAAGCCGGGAATTAAGGGCCGTGTGCTCGACGTAAATCTCGTCTATACCACCTTACTGGAAACAACAGTCGAAGGACAAGAGGTGGTGCTGCAGCTGCCGAACAGTCTGGTGTTTCAACGTGTGCTACGAAGGTGGAAGTAACCGCAAGGGTGGCGCGGTCAGGCAAGGACGGAGACCGGCGCAAGAAGGGAAGCCCCGCTTCGCTTTTTTGAGGCCGAGCAAACTACTCAAGACCTTAAGCCGCTGGCGTCCGCGATGTCGGCGGACGCCGCAATACTGCTTGACTTCAGTGGCAGTGACGAATGCCGGTCTTGTGGTCCATATGGCAGCCTTGGCTGTCAGTCCCACCACTATGCGCCCACACGCCGCCCGACGCACAGGCCAGAACGGCCGTGAGAATGATGGTGATCCGTTTCAAGAAAGGTCTCCCTGGAGTGTTGGTTAGCGGTCTCAGTCTGCCGCAAGTTCCACACTATCATCACTGCGATTGCCAGCCCTCCCCGCCGCGGTAGTGGTACGTCCCCGGTCTTGTAGACACCTGATAGGGTGTTTTTGAGACTGGAGGAAGCATGAAAAGCAAGCGATATACGGATGAGTTCCGGGCCGAGGCGATCAAGCAGGTGACCGAACGCGGTTACCCGGTGGCGGAAGTGGCGCAGCGGCTGGGGGTGTCGAGCCACAGCCTGTACGAGTGGCTTCGCCGCAGCGGGGTCAGCCGGCAGGCACGCAAGACGCAGCAGGATGCCGATCTGCAGCGCGAGAACCAACAACTGCGCGCCGAACTTCGCCGTGTCGAGGAGGAGCGCGACATCCTAAAAAAGGCCGCCGCGTACTTTGCCAGGGGGTAAGGGCAAGGTACGGGTTCATGCATGCGCACCAGCACGAGTTCCGGATCACGACGATGTGCCGGGTCCTGAAGGTCGAACGCAGCGGCTACTACGCCTGGCTGGCCAAGCCCCGCTCGGCCAGGTCGATTGAGGATGCACGCTTGCTCAAGCTGATCGAAGAAGCCTATCTGGCCAGCGGCGGCGTGTACGGCAGCCGCAACATTCATCGTGATCTCATCGAAGCCGGCGAACGTGTCGGCAAGCACCGGGTTGCACGCCTAATGCGCGAGAACGGCTTACGCTCGGTGCGGTCGCCGCAACGCCGCCGCTACAAGACGGGTAAACCGTCAGTGGTAGCGCCCAACCGGCTGCAGCGGCAGTTCACCGTGCCCGAGCCGGATCACGCCTGGGTCACGGACATCACTTACCTGCGCACGGCCGAAGGCTGGCTGTACCTGGCGGTGGTGCTGGATCTGTACTCCCGTGCGGTCATCGGCTGGTCGATGAAACCGACGTTGGCGCGGGAGTTGGCGCTGGATGCACTGCTGATGGCGATCTGGCGCCGCAGGCCGACGCGAACGGTCACGATCCACTCCGATCAGGGCGTGCAGTACGGAAGCGACGACTGGCAGCGGTTCTGCCGCGAACACGGGTTGGAGGTGAGCATGAGCCGGCGTGGCAACTGCTGGGACAACTCGGTGGCCGAGTCGTTCTTCAGCAGCTTGAAGAAGGAACGAATCCGGGGCAAGGTCTATCCGTCACGGAACGATGCCAGGTCAGACGTGTTCGACTACATCGAGGTGTTCTACAACCGACAGCGCCGCCACGGGCACAATGGCGACCTGTCTCCCATGGCTTTCGAGGAAGCTCACCCAACTCGATCGCTGTAACTGTCTACAGAACCGGGGACGTACCATAGGGCTGTTGCGGCTGTGTCACAACTGTCTGCGCTCGCTACGGCCAACGCACCTCAGCAACTTAACGAAAATGCTGACGGCCGCTGGCGCCCAAGTTTGTAGGTGAATCGACGCATAGCGTCCCCGCAATCCCGATGGCCTCGCCGATGGCCAGGCCATCAGGGTTCTGCGTGCTCTGCCTGCGCCGCAGCCACAGGTCACCGACGACATTGAACTGTGGCTGGCACCGCGGGCCGTGCGCGCATTGCGAGCCCACGGCATTTCCACACTGGCGGACCTGACCGTGCGCGTGCCGCGCCGGCGCCGCTGGTGGGGCGCGATCCCGGGGCTGGGGCAAGCGAGCGCGCGGCACATCGAGGCCTTCTTCCACGCCCATCCGCGGTTGACGGAGCGTGCGCGTGCCCTGATCGTCGGCGCGCCGCCAGGCGAGGTGGTCCCGTGGGAGCGGCTGAAACTGCCCGACGAGGTGGACGGCTCGCGAGGCAGCTTCCGGGCACCGCGACAGGCCTGCACGCTCGACGCATCGAACGACTACGAAGCCGTGCAGGCCTTACGCGCAAGAGAAAGAAAATGGACATCAGCCGGAGCCTTGAAAATACTGGGATCGGCAGTCAGCAGGATGTCCATTTGGCTAGCCGAAAAAGTGGACAGAACGACGATCGGGTGTCCATCTTCCGCCGCAAGTTTCGCATGGTCGGAGCGTGTCAAACCATCGCGCGTCAAGGGTTCACTTCGCCGGGCTTCGCCCTCCCTTGACCCGTTCATCGGTGTCACAGAATCACGATCGGATTTGATGCGACACCACGCCGGGGTGCCCCGTAGCGAGAACCTTCGCGAGCACCAAGTCGACGCACTCAAGACACCCGACGCAGGTAAAGCAGCCCAAGTGCCCGTTTCGAGCGAAAACGCCCGCCCCGATCTAGCGCGGGTGCAGGGGCAGGACGCTACCGCCTCGTAGCGCGGCCAGTTCCTTGCGCAGGCTGAACACCTGCCGCAGCAGTGCGAGCTCACGAGCCAGTGACTCGTCAAGTTGTGCCTGCAGATCCTTCGCGTCGCCTTTCGCCCGGTCCAGACGCTCGGCCAGTTCGAGCTTCGGGCGCCCGGCTACCGCGTTGGCTGCATCGATCGCGTCAATCAGTGCTGTGAACTGCGGGCGCGACTTCTTGATGCTGCCCTTCTTGCGGCCCGCCTCGATCGCCACGGTGTCATTGTTGATACGCACTCCTTTTCGTTTCTTCAGCCGCTCAAGGGCGGCGTAGTAGTCGGTCATGGCGTCGCTCATGCTGCCTCCGGTTTGATCAGTTTCTCCTGCGCGTCAAGCAGTCGTTGCAGCGTCTGCGCCTCGATACGGTATTCGACGCTTGTCTCATCAACTGCGCGCAGCTTCCCGACCGTAGCCTGCTGCGCCTTGATCACTCGCTGAAGCTTCGACGGCACGACGATGAGATTACGGCAGTTCGATTCAAGACAATCCAGACGCATCCAGTCGAGCGGTGTCGACCTGCAGGGCTCGACGCTGGCGCAGCCGCCCAGCACCGTCTCGCGATATGCGAGTTCACCCTTCTCAAACTTTCTGATCGTTTGCTCGCGCGAGTAGACCGACACAGGCGAGGCCTGCACGGCACGGCTCTGCGTCCACGCTGCGTGCCCGCCGAACAGCCGCTCGTCAGCGAACAGCACCTGCTCGGCGTACGCGAGATACTCGGACAGGCCCTGCGTCTCGGCCCATTCCTTCGCGAAGTGGCGCTTGTCGGTGTCGATGAAACCCTTCGCGAACGCCGAGCCGCGCGCATAGTAGGTGCTCATCTCGTGCGTGAGGTGCTGCAGCTGACGTTTGAGCGTAGGTAGCGTCACGAGGCCGCTCCGATGGGCGTAGAGGGCTAGGCTCCGGCGAAGCTGGTGGCGAGTGAACGGCCACTGCTGCCCGAGCGCGTACTTCGGCTCGTCTTCCCACGCGCGGTGCATGTCGACCCGCTTCAGCTCGGCGATGTCCTCGAATGTGATCGTCGGAAAGACGCGCTCACGAAAGGCTTCGATATAGTTAGCGACTTTACTTGCCGCCCGGTTTGCCACGTATCCATGACGCGGGCCTATCGGCAGACCCATCCGGCAGAACAGCAGGTGCGAACCGTCCGTCGATTCGGCGTAGCCTTGCGCGCCGTGCGCACGGTGCGCCTCGCCCGACAGGCGTTGCGCGAGCCTGATAGCGCGGGCAGCGAGCGGGCTGGTCACCCAGCACGCGCGCCTGGCACGACCGCCCGACAGTTTGGTCGTGACGCCCTCGATGGTGTAGTGCGTCACGCCATCCAGACGGGACTCGCTCAGGCAGTTGTAGGGCAGGGTCTCTGCTTCTGCCGCGCGCATGCCGGTGAACGACAGGATGACAAGCTGACATAGCGCGGTGATCGACGCCACAAGCGACGACACGACGTAACGGGGGTCCTCGCACCGGAAGTGCGTGGCAGTACTTACCAGTTCTGCAGGGACGCCAGGCCTCTCACCAGCGTATACGCGTGCGAGGTAGTCCGACAGAACATCAGCGACGTCTTCAGCGATGCCGAGGTCATGCTGACAGGTCGACAGGAAGTGCTGGTAGATCCGCGTCGGGATGGCAGGGTATTGCGAGTATCCAGCGTGTTGCGCCCAGCGTTTAAGCAGAGGCTTATGTAATTGGACCAGCGGTACGCGCAGCCCTGTGGTCTCGACGCCCAGACGGTGAAGCTTCACCAGAATCGAATGAAGGCGTTGGGCCTTCGACTCCATTCCGGCTTGCGCCGCATAGTCCAGAACAACGGCGACATTGGACAGGCCATCGTAGAGCGTAAGCTGACGTGCGGCGGCAAAGAACGTGAACTCCCTCAGGTTGATTGAACGAGCCTGAAGCGTGCCGGACGCCGGTACCATATCGGTCGCTTCGTGCATCAGAAAGTACATGACCTGCTTCCATTGACGCGTGGTTGCTTCTGAAAGCGCGCGACTCACGCCGTCAGGCAAGTGGCTCCTAAAATAGAGATGCGTGCTGCGTGGCCCAACCGCGTAAGCACGGATGTCCCAGGTATCGTCACCAAACAGCGAAACAGTGTTCCCGGACGTGTCGCGCGTGACGACCGTATCGTCCTCGACCCGATACCAGTCGGGCCGCTCAGCGGTCGGCGCGATCAGTGTGTTGTTCATGCCACTCCCAATTCGTAAAGCTGGTCGAGCTTGGTCGACCAGAAAGCGTCCAGATTCCCCTCAATATCAACGTCATGCTCGATCTGTTCGACCAGCGCGGCATCCCGCCTGCGCAGTTCGTCGAGCAGGAAGTCAACGCGTCGCAGCACCGCACCGAACGATCTGTCATACTGCTCGATCGAGTCAGCACGCCCGCACACGAGTCTGACGCAGTGACGGCAGCTCAGCAGCTTGCGGATGTCGGTCGCGTCAGCGTGCACGCGGTACTGGTCGCAGAAGAGACACCCTTCGGTCGAGCGGCAGTCAGGCTGTACCGTGACCGAAGCCGCGATCGGCGCAGGCTTGTGGAATCCGATGCAGATGCCCACTGCGCTCCCGATGCTGCCCGCCGGGTCGTTGCCTGGCCCCAGCACGGTCTTCTCGACCGAAGCGAGGAACGCCCCCATCTCAGCCTTGTGCGCGGCATCCGTGCCGTTCGAGTACGAGCGCAGCGCCGTCTCCAGCGAGTGCCCCATCAGCTTGGCTGCGATGACGGGGCCGTGGTTGCTCACCGCCCAATCCTGCTTCGCCGCACGCCACTGACGCGCGCCAATGCGCGGCAGCACGATCCCGAGCGTGTCGAGTCGACGGTAAAGCCGCTCCAGGAATTTGGTTGAGAGACCCGTTAGCCGCCGCAGCTGTGCATGATGCCCGACTACGACGAACAACGCGTCCCACTCTGCGTCCTGCACCAGATACTCGCGCAACGCCAGATACGCCCTGAGCTTCGGCATGAAGCCCAGCGAGACGGTGAACGTAATCTCCTTCCCGCCTGCCCGGTACTTGACCTGACGAAACTTCTGACGCGCAACCGACGCATCTTGCAGGCTCGTGGCAAGCTCCGGACTCCACTTCATGGCTAGCAGTTGCGCGAGGTTGATGCCCGTTTCGGCAAGAAACAGCGCGGCGAAGCAAGAGGCCGCTATCGAAGCGTGCGAGCGTCGGATTGACGACTGCGCGTCCGCGTTCGCCGCCGCAAGATGTTTAGCCGCTAACCTGGCGATGTTCCACGAACGCTCACGCGGATTGTTAGCCCCTGCCTCAACCATCCGCGTCCTGAGTTCCTCCCGTGTGCGCGGCTCTCCTGTCTCCAGATTCCAGCCGATCAGGCCGCGCGAGTCGTCGCCGTCACTACGGCCGTAGATGTGCGGAACGAGGCAAAGATTCTCACCTCGTACCGTGGTCACGCGCACGGGGTACGGCTTGAAGTCGAGCACCAGCGTGCTGATGCTGCTGAAGAGCGCGTCGGCCCACGCGAGCAGGGCGGCCTGTGCCTCGGCGTCAGGCACAGCCGTCGGCACCCAGGCATCCTGTTGGTGGCGCAGCACCCTCGCGTCGACGCAGAAGTCGTCGCTTCGGAAGAACTCACGTAGCATCGACAACAGACTGCGCTGATGGCTGGCGACGGAATTGCGGTTCTGGTTGCCCAGCGAGACCTGTTCGCGCCTCTCACGGAAGTACCGATGAACCGCCTCTGCGGTAGCCTTCTCGTCACAGAGCACCTGATGCAAGCCCTGGCTGTCGGCCCAGTTGACGAAATCAAGCACGACGCGCAAATCCATGAAGATCGTCGCCGGACGCCTCGCGCCAAGGGCCATACGCCCGGAAAGCTGGGTCACGAGCAGACGCACGACCCTGGCGCGTTCGCTGCAGAAGCTTGTTGGGTCGAAAGTGCGTCGCGTGCGCTGCGGGCTCGACGTGTCGCGCGTCAGATAGCAGATCTGACCGATATCGGAACGTCCGCTCATGCCTTCCCACCTGAGCAGCGCGCGTTCGGGATGCAGCAGCGTCGTGCCCTCGGCGAGTGGCATGCGCACTTCCTCGTACAGGCGGTTCATGCTGTCTCCACAGTGTCGAGGGTGCGCGTGACCAGCGTCGACAGGTGTGCTCCCCAGCCGTCCTGTACAGCGTCGAACAGCTTGCGATTATCGCGGTAAGCGAGATAGCGTTCAGTCATTGAAGGGTGTATGTGCCACATCAACTGCCGCAACTGATCGAGCGCCCGCGTGTACTTCGTCCCGTTCGCCGTCATCGCGTCGACCATGTTCAGCCCGAAAGTCGCGCGCAGGTCGTGGAAGCTGAACTCGTACCTGGGGTTGTCGAGCCGCACACGCATCATGGGCAACAGTTCGTCCCTGATGAACTGGCGCACGGCCTGCCCAGTCTTGACGTGACGGCGCACGCGCGGGCCAGAGGTGAGCGGGTCGCGCGACGCGCGATCCTCGTAGAGCGGCGCACCGCGATGGCTCAAAAAGAGCGCCTGGTCGAAGACCTGGTCGAAGTGATCGCCGCCATCTGCCATCTGGCGGCGCTTGCGCGCACGATCGCTGTGCACGTAGATGTACAGCCGCTCATAGAAACCGCGCGGAACGTGCAACACGCCCTTAACACCGCCCTTCGTGTCGATGCCGGTACCTGGCCCGCAGGCGAGACGGATGTCGTCGCCGTGAAACCCGTCAGGCTTGCGCATCACGTGTTTCGCACGCACGGTCAGTACCGTCTGGATGCGGGCGCCTGTCAACAGCGCGAACAGATGAACGAGCGTCATCTCGATGTTGCCGAGTGTGGCTAACGATTCAAGCAGCGCCGACTGCTCGGCAGAGGGGAGCGGGCGCAGGCGACCACCGTCCTGGATGTGATCGTCCCACGGGTCTTCTGCGCGCCGGCCACTGATCGACAGGTCCGTGGTCTTGACTTCGATCACGCTGCTGAAGCCCTTCTGGTCCTTGAACTCAATGAAACGATCAGATTCGACCCACGGCGCGTTCGTGGGTCGAAAGCCTGCTTCGGTCATCATCCAGCGATAAAAGCGCACCACGGTGCCCATACGACGCCTGGCAACGCCCGGAGACAGCTCGCCGGCCTGCACGGCCAGCTTGATCGAGCCGCTATATCGGTAGGTCGGACGTTGCCGCTTGTTCACAGGGAAGACGAGCCAGTCGATACCCTCGTCATCCAGATAACGACGGAACGCTACCAGGTCGTCAGCGATGCTGGCTAACGTCAGCATGTTCGGCGACGACTTCGACTCGATCATATCGATGAGCCAGAGGTTCGCCTCAGCCCACGGCGCGCCGTCAGCAAGTCGGACAATGGGAAAGAGAGGAAAGGTGCCAGCGATCCACTTTGGGCGGGTGTCGCGTCGCTTGCCGGTGTCGGGGTCTGCGAGCGGGACCGTGTGATAGATGGTGCCGCCCTCGGGGGTGGTGATACTAACCGGCGTCGCGCCGGGTGTGTCGCGGTCAACGACCTCGGTCAACGGCAGTTGCCGGATGGTCGTTCGTCTTGCTGTCATCGTGCAGATCCTCTGCTGTGTTTGTGCGGGTGTCCGCTTTAACACAGCCTGCGAGTATCAGAGAATCGTTACTGACTTGCGCATAAGGCCTGGCTGGCGCTGCACGAGTCACCGGCTACTCACCGCACCTACCGCAAGGAAGCGGAACGGCTGATCCTGTGGGCCATCGTCGAGCGTCAGCGGCCGCTGTCGTCGTTGACCACCGAAGACGCCGTGGCCTACCGCGCCTTCCTGCGGCGTCCCATGCCACGAGAGCGGTGGGTCGGGCCGCCACGCCCGCGCTCGTCGCCGGACTGGCGGCCGTTCACCGGTGCGCTGGCCGCACGCTCGGTCGCCCATGCGCTGTCCATCCTTGGGGCGATGTTCCGGTGGCTGGTCGAGCAACGCTACGTGCTGGCCAATCCCTTCGCCGGCATCAAGGTGCGCGGCGGCGGCCGCACCGCGGCGCTGGACAATTCGCGCGCCTTTACCGACGGTGAATGGAAGTTGGTGCGGACCATTGCCGACGGGCTCGAGTGGTCCTACGGTTGGGAGGCCGCCGCGGCGCAGCGCCTGCGCTTCGTGCTGGATTTTGCCTATGCGACGGGGCTCCGGCCCAGCGAGCTGGTAGGCGTCACGCTCGGGGATATTCGGGTCGACGCAGAAGGCGATGAATGGCTCGAGCTGACCGGGAAGGGAGGGCGCATCGGCAAGGTGGCCTTGCCGCCGTTGGCCCGGCGGGCCTTGGAGCGCTATCTGTCCGAACGCGGTTTGCCCATCAGCCGGCGCTTGTGGCGTCCGGAGATTCGCCTGGTCGGTGACCTGAGCGACGAGTCCGGCTCAGGAATCACGAGCACGCGCCTTTGGCAGGTCGTGAGGCGGTTCTTCAAGCTGGCCGCTGACATCATTGGTTCGGACCATCCTGCGGCTGCGGACAAGCTGCGCCGTGCCAGTCCGCACTGGATGCGGCATACGCACGCCACGCACGCTCTGGATCGGGGCGCCGAGTTGACCATCGTCCGGGACAATCTGCGGCATGCGTCGGTGTCGACGACTTCGGTCTACCTGCATAGCGATGAAGTCAAACGGGCTCGGCAGATCGGAGAGGCATTTGGGGCTTAAATGACACCGCAAGGGCGCCACAGCGGGCTGTACGGACGAACAAGGGGGGCGCAATCTTGCCCTTAGTTGCCGAGCGGTTCTGGCTCAAAACACGGAGTCCTTCAAGCCGAATCCCCTGGTTGGCATCACGGCGATCGTCATGCTGTCGGCGTGCGGCCCCGCCGCGCACAGGGCGATCGCGCGCCGTGCATGGTGACGGCTGCGCAGATCGACGAACTCGAGCATCAGAAAGGCCAAGCAGATGGCCGCCAGCACCAAACCGCCCACGCCGCCGGAAGTCTTGCCATAGGTGAATGCCGCGACGGCCAGGCTGAATATGGTCACGGTGCCGAAGCAAAATGCCCAGAAGCTAGGCGTCACCTGACCTGGTCGGAGCTCGACGTAAGTGGGCCCGGCGGTAAAGCCCAGGTCCTCATTGAACCGCAGATAAGGCCAACCGGAGGCCGCCCAGCGCGCCAGCAACAGCGCTGCCGAATGCTGCGCGATGTAGCGCAGTTGGGCGACCGAAAAGCTCCGGCCATAGGCTGCATACATCCGTCCGCAATCGGCCAGCGTCGGTGCGGCAGGGGCCATCACCTCCCACGCGCGCGCTACCGCATCCGGATTTTGCACACATGGCTCGCGCGCCAGCCAAGACAGTAATTGCACGCCCTGTGACCAGGGCACCGCCGAAGATTCCATGTCCGCCCTCGGTATTGTCTGCCACGCCACGGCAGTGTCCTAAAGTAACTTTGCGTCACTTTACACGGCTAGCAAAGAGGCCGACAACTCGGACAGGGGTATCTCGCAGGCGGGGGGCGCGAGCACGTGCAAACGGTAGAGAGAGCACACGGCGCTCCCGGCATAGTCGCCGGCTGTGCCGTCATCGAAACTGCCAGCCTCCGAAAGGTGAGCGCCTAGGGGCGGGTAACAAATTTATGCAAAAACGGGTAACAAATTTATGCAAATTAACGGGCCAGTCGGCTCAAGCCGAGGGCATCACATTTGTCATTTAACATAATAGTTATTATGTGATCTGAAAAGCACAAATGCTGTTTCATTGCGAACGCTGCGCCCACGTGACGCGCGGCCGTAATCTGTGCTTGAATCGGCACCTGATTGCCCAGGAACCGACTTCCATGACCAGCTACAAAGACATCGTCAAACAGATTGCCGCCCTCCAGAAGGAAGCAGAAGCTCTCAGGCAGAAGGAAATGCAAGCGGCAATCGTGGATATTCACGAGAAGATCGATCTGTACGGGCTCACGGCATTGGATCTCGGCTTCAAGGGCGACGGCGCGGCGAGAAGCAAGCCGCCGGCCAAATACCGGGATGAGGCGGGTAATTCCTGGACGGGACGTGGCAAGAGGCCAGGATGGCTGGTTGCCCATCTGAGTGCTGGCCGCCAGATCGAAGAGTTTCTGACCGCCTAATGCGATCTGGCTGCCGAATGACGTGGGCGACGGCACTGCCATCTCGTTGACAAGGGCTTCTTCGCGGCTAACTTGGTCCAAGAAGGCATATGCCCCTCCCCTGTGGAGGCGGGGTTTCGGCGAAGCCGAAATGTGGTCGTAGCTGTACTTCAGTATATAGCAGGCCGTAAATTGCGATGGACACACTTTGGCTGAACAATCCGGAACGCGCTTACGCTGATTGGCAGGAGCGGGAGGCCGAAGGCGTCGACGGCCAGCACTTCTCGGCACGCTCGCGTGCCCAGCATCAGGCGATGTTCGAGAAATTCCTGCGCTACCTTCGCGAGACGGGCCGCGACCTGGCCAACTACGGAGACGAGCACGTAGCGGCATTTTGTGAATCGGTCGGCGCCCGATCGGCCGCGACAAGGATGCGGTACCTGAAGCTGCTTGACCGCGTCGGCCGGCAACTCGTGCGCGCCGATGTCCGAGTGTCAAATCCGGCTTCGGAGCAGTTGCGCACGGGCCATTGGCCTGATGAGGATCAGCCCCTGTTCCTCCCCGAAGACAAGGACGCACTGCTGCAGGCCTACACGCAGCCAGCGCCCGATGACGGATTGCGAGAAGTCCGAGGGCGCGCGGTCGTAGCGCTCTACCTGGCGACCGGCGTGACACTGTCGGAAGGCATTGCCACTGAGCTAGATGACCTGCAGCTCGATGCCACTCTGCCCTACCTGCACATCAAAGCGAAGGCGGCGCGCGGTGCTCGAACGGTCCCCATCACACCATTCGCAATACCGGCGCTGCGGACGTGGCTCACCAGACGGGCAGCAGAGGGTACCCAGGGCCAAGCCTTGCTCACGTTGCACACGGACGGGTCGCGGATCAATGAGGCCAGTGTCGGGCGAATCGTTAAATCCGCACTGACCACAATCGATTTCGTTGCTTCCGATATGAGCCCGCGCGTCCTGCGCAATACGGTCTGCCGGCGCCTGCTCCTCGATGGAGTCGACTATGTCGAAGTGAACCGAATCCTGGGGCTCTCCAGCGTTCGCACTGTCGATCGGATTGCCGCGACCATTGAGCGCTGAACAGTCCGCCGTGTCGCCAGACATCGAACTGGCATTGTTGGTCCAGAATATCGCCGCCTAACCGCACCCCACCGACGACCACCGGAGGCGGCCGCATCTTCAGTTCGGGCGAAACTCCATGGTCGCCAGCCTCTCATAGGCTGGCCCCTCCGCCGGCGACCGACTGACAAACAGAGAGACACTACCGAACTGCAGGTGCGCGCCATCGAGCGCCCGGGCGGCATTGTCCACCGCGGCCAAGCATCGCGCAGTTGCCGCATGTGCGCCAACTCTCGCGAGCGTGACATGCGGGTGAAATGCTCGCGTTTCCGCGCGATAGCCGGCTTCGCGCGCGAGGGCCTCCAAGCGCGTCGCCATATCCTGCGCCCATATGGCGAACTTCGCGGTGACCACGATCACACGGGGGTGCGCTGGCGCTGGCCAGATTGCAACGCCGTCGATCGGCAGTGGCGCTGCATCCCGGGCGAGCATGTCGAACTGCTGCAGCGTGTGCTTCCAGTGCTGCACCTGATCCTCAGGCGTTGCCCCCAAGAAGCGTAGCGTTGCGTGCCATTGTTCCGGGGGTAGCCAACGCGCCCCACTCCAATGGACGTCCCGCAGACAGACCTGCGCGCGCCGCAAGACCGCAACCGTCTCGGGCGTGGGATCGAGCGCAATAAACAGGCGGAAGTTGGACATGGCCAAGCTGCGAAAGCGAGCTGACACGAGGCGGCTTTGGGGCTAAAGCACGGCGCATTGACAACCGATTGCTCTTGTCAGAATAGGTCAGACAGGCAACGGAACGAAGGCGCTCCGTGCCCCCACCCGTGTAACCAGGATGCCCATGAAGCGATTTGCAGCCGCTCTTATTCTCGGGGTAAGCGTCCTTTTCGTGCAAAATCTGGCGGTTCCGTCTGAGTTTTCCTTGTAGATCAGTGGCTTGGAAATTCAGCGATTTCGCGACAGTCGTCCTTTTTGTGCGGAATCTGGCGGTTTCATACTGCTGGCCCAGGCAAACCTAGCTGTGTCCGGAAGGCCTGGCTGAGGGTGGGCAGCATATTCACTGCGCAGTGAATATGTCGTTTCTGCCGAATATTGGCGGTGGCAGAGCTCCCGCCTGACATGCAGCGACTCACCCCTTACGCTGCCGGGCCCGCCACGCCGAGCTGCGCCCGGTAATCGGTCAGCATGACTTGCTGCGCCTCGAGAAGCGCGGAAAGCTTGGCCAACTCTCCAACCATGTTCTCGCGTTCCGTTCGCGCCGCCGCCAGCTCTCCCACTTGCGCCTGGACTGTGGCGCGCAGAGCATCACGCTCTGCTTCCATTCGGGCTCGATCGGCGCGCGCTTGGTCGAGTGCGAGTTGGGCCTGTTCGCCGCGCATCTCCAGCTCGCGAACGCGCTTCGCCGCGGTCCCGGCTTCGGTGACCAGCCGCGCGCCATCCTTGTTCAACTGCGTGATCTCTCCCTGCTTGACGATCAGCGTCTGGTTGGCCTGCCGGATTTCCGCCTGCAGTTGTTGAACCTGCTGCTCGTGCCGGCGGGCGTCCTGATCCCGCTGCTCCTTGCTGGCATTGCGGAAGTGCTCCAGTGCCTGGTGTGCGTGCTGCAGCTTGTCCTCCAGCGAGCGACGGAAGCCTTCATGCTCGGCCAGCCGGGCCGTGAGGTCCTGGAGCTGCTGTGCCGAGCGTTCAGCCTCGATGGTGCGCTGCTGCAGCGCCGTCTGCGTGTCACTTTGCGCGGCCCGCACGTTGGCAATGGTGGCGTGGGCCTGCGCCAGCTCGGCGCGAAGCGCGGCGAGGTCTGCGGACAGCTTGTCGGCCTCCGCCCGGACTTGCTGGCGCTGCGCCGTGGCGGCAGCAACCTGTTGGTCGACCACCGCCTGTCCTTCTTCATGCAGGCGCGCAGCCAATCTGCCGACCAGATCCAGGATGGCGTCGGAGGTCGTGCCAGCCCGCTTCAGCGCCGTGCCTTCCTCCTCTTCCAGTTCCTTCAAATAGCGGTGGATGGTCGTCTTCGAGCCCGTGTTGCCCAACGCGATACGTATCGCATCGATCGACGGGTGCTGCCCCTGGGCGAGCAGCGAATCGCGAGCACGCTTAATGTCAAGACGACTGAGTCCGGCACGGGCCATGGCGTTAGAATTTGATACGGTATTACGTACTATGTATATACGTATTAATTTGAGGCGTCAAGGCGCCTCACTGGAGCCAATCTCTCACACGTGATAATGGCGGATTATCACGTGTGAGCGCCTCACAAAGAGCTCTCCGACCAGGCTTGCGGTACGAAATGGCTTGGAGCCCTGTGCAACGACGCCGGACGCGTGCTGCGAATGCACCACCGTCAGGCCACCCCAAAACATTAACCTTTCGTTGCCGCTGCTGCTCTAAGCCACCGACAGACGGTCCCCTGGAGCGCGCCCGCGTAAGTTGCCTCGGGTGCCGGCGATACCGTGCGCATACCGATCGGGTCGCAAAGGCGCTTTCTTGTCGTCGTCGGTGGCAGCAGCCCTACGGCTGGGCTCCGTGCCCCCTGCAGGACATCCTCGCGGAACGTCTGTATTGGCCGTTGCGCTATTTGGTCGGCAGCGGATGCACTTCCACCGTAACGTGGGACAGCGTATTGAACCGCCGCAGGAGCCCGTGATAGAACTGCGGCCCGCGCTGCACCTGGCGGGTACCCACCGACACCACCGCGCCGAGATGCCCGGGCCCGATACGCCACACGTGGAGGTCGAGCAGCGTGTCGCCGTCGGCTTCCAGGGCGATCTTGATGCGGCCGGCGATGTGCTTGTCCGGCGTCATGTCGACCAGGATGCCACCAGTGTCGCGCAGCAGCCCGTATGACCAGTTGGCGATGACCAGTGCGCCCACCACGCCTGCCAGCGGGTCCATCCACAGCCAGCCGAAGGTCTTGGCCAGCAGCAGGCCAATGATCGCCAGCACCGAGACAAAGGCATCCGCCAGCACGTGCACGTAGGCGGCACGCATGTTGTGGTCGCGATGGTGCCCTTCGTGACCGTAGCCGTGGTCGTGCTCTTCAAAGACGACGGTGTGCTCCTGCCCGCCAAGCTTGAGCACGGCAGTGAAGGCATGCGGTTCCGGAATGTCCGTGGTGGATTCGAGGACGTCGGACTTGCGGGCCAGTACGAATTCCTGACGGGCGCCATCAGGGCGGATCGTGGTCACCGTCGCCGCGTCATTCGGCAGCACGGCGGCTTCCGCAGCCAGGCGGAAAACAGGGGGCACGCCATCCTCGAAGATCGACAGAGCCAGCACGCCAGCG
The DNA here is from genome assembly GCF_056280165.1 of Ralstonia sp. 110700041-2. Classification (NCBI taxonomy): domain Bacteria; kingdom Pseudomonadati; phylum Pseudomonadota; class Betaproteobacteria; order Burkholderiales; family Burkholderiaceae; genus Ralstonia; species Ralstonia sp. 110700041-2. The sequence continues at coordinate 21,549 of NZ_JBSFAI010000023.1, forward strand.
GGCGTGGTGATGTGCTGCACGTCTTCGCCGTGGTCGTGCGCATCGTCATGAGCGGCGCCGTGATGGTGGCCATGGGAATGGCCATGGCTGTGGCCGTGGTGGTCGCCGCCGCTCAGGAGCCACGCGCTGGCGATGTTCACCAGCAGACCGACGATCGCAATCGGGATCGCCTCGGCAAAGTGAATCGGCACTGGCGAGAAGAACCGCGCCACCGCCTCGTAGCCGATCAGCAGCGCAATCATCGCCAGGATGATGGCGCTGGTGTAACCCGCTAGATCGCCCAGCTTGCCCGTGCCGAACACGAAACGCGGGTCGTGCGCATACCGGCGCGCATAGGTGTAAGCCAGCGCCGCGATCAGCATGGCCCCGGCGTGCGTCGACATATGCAGACCATCGGCCACCAGCGCCAGCGAGCCGAACACGCTGCCGCCGATGATCTCAACGGCCATCATCAGGGCACACAAGACGATCACCGCCCAGGTCTTGCGCTCGTTCTTCTCGTGCCCGGCACCCAAGAACACGTGGTCATGGCCGCTGGCGAACGGCGCGTCGTAGAAATCGCTCATAACAGGCTCACTTGAAATAGCTGTGTACGACCTCGATCAACTGATCTTTGGCGCTGCCGTTGGCGTGCTCGTGTTCGGCATCCACTTCGGTGAGGTGGGTTCGGATGTGGTCTTCCAGCACCCCCGCCAGCAGGCCATTCATGGCGCCTCGGCAACTGGTGATCTGCTGCAGGACGGAAACGCAGCCGTGCTCATCCTCCAGCGCACGCTCGATGGCGTCGAGCTGCCCGCGGATGCGGCGCACGCGGTTGAGCAGCTTCTGCTTCTCTTGGACTGTGTGGCTCATGTAGGATCTCATCAAATATACTATAGGGGGGTATACTACATTGATTCCAGGTTGATGGATTGTCCACGCCGAGTGTGCTTCTCAGGTTGCGCATGCGAGTCATAAGCGTGTGCACCTACGCACAGCCTGTTCTGCGCAACTGACCATTTCCATGAAACGGAACGAGCATGGCCGCTTCCACCAACACATTGCGTGAAATACCAGGACTTCCGACGAGGAGGTCGACTATTTCCACCGCAATTTATGACTTCCACCGCAAGGCTGCCGGGCTCTTGTTGGCGTTCGCTGCCATGCCTGGCAGTGCTGCCGAGGCGCCGCCTTACACCGCTTTGCTGCGCCAGTCCTTGGCGCATGCTCCTATGTTGCGAGAACAGGCCGCCAACGTGGCTGCGGCAGGCGCCGACGCCGCTCAGGCACGTGCGTGGCTGAATCCGCGCGTGGACACGGTGTACGAAAACCTTGGCGCGCCGCAAAGTGGTGGCGTAAGCCAGCGCCAGAACACCTACACGATCACCCAGCCGCTGGAAATCGGCGGCAAGCGTAGTGCTCGCGTCGAGGCAGGCCAACGCGGCCTCGTGGCTGCCGAGGCCCGCGAACGGCAAACGCGGGTGACCTATGCCGCTGAACTGGCGGTGGCCTATGCCACGGCAGAAGCCATGCTTGGCCGCAAGGCCTTGGCAGCCGAGGATCGCCTGCGCGCAACCGACGACCTGCGCGCGGCCCGGGCGCTGGTGCAATTCGGCAAAGAGGCTGCCTTGCGTGCCGCACAGGCCCAAGCAAGTGTCGCGGCCGCGCAGGCTGCCGAACAAGCGGCGACAGCCGAGGCAACACAGGCCCTGGAGCACTTGGCGGTGCTGGCCGGCTCCGACGAGCCCTATACGACGCTCCCCACCTCATTGCTGGCGGCAGCTGGCCCTGCACCCGCGAATACGACAAAGCCGGACGAGACGCCGGCTGTTCTCACGGCACAAGCCGAGCGGGATGCGTTGAACGCTCAGGTGCAGGTCGAGCGGAAGAAATGGATCCCCGATGTTGGCGTCAGTGCTGGGCTGCGGCGATATGGCTGGACAAATGCCAGCGGGTACGTCGTGGGCCTGTCCGCCACGATTCCGTTGTTCGACCGGAACGATGCTGCGACCACGGCGGCAGTGGAGCGCGAGGCGGCGGCCGAGGCGCGGCTGGACAGCGTTCGCCTGGAGGCGGCCGCTGCGCGCCGCTCGGCATTGGCACAAGCGGCCGCATCGGAGAAGCGCTTGGCTGCTGCGGCCGAGGGCGAGCGAGCCGCCACAGAGGCCTATCGGCTAGGCCGCATCGGCTACGACGCGGGCAAGACTTCGCTGATCGAGCTGCTCGCCACCCGGCGCGCGCTGTTCGAGGCCAAGGGATTGACGATTGATGCCAGCCTGGCGCGCGTGCGCGCGCTGGCGGCACTGGCACAGGCAGAGGGCCGCCTGGCTTTCGAGGAAACACCATGACGCAAGACAACCGCCAATCCTTGGGCTGGCCCAAGATCGCCGGGATTGCCGGCATCGCTGCACTGATTGGTTTCGGCGCTGCACGCGGGCTAACCCCAGCCAAAGTCGCCCCGCCGCCCAAGGCAGAGTCCGCAACGGTCCATGCCGCACCGGCCGAGGTCAAGATTCCCGAGGCCTATCTGACCGCCGCCAACATTGCCGTCGGGCCGGTTGCTACGGGCGGTGTGAGCACGGAAATCCTGGCCCCCGCCACGGTGGCTTCCGTACCAGGCAGCGAGGCGATCATCGTTGCCCGTGGGTCTGGCACCATCCAGCGCGTCAACCACCGGCTGGGCGACGCGGTACGGGCAGGCGACGTGCTGGCGCTGGTGGACAGCCCAGACGCCGCCGCGATGGCGGCCGAGCGCCGCGTGGCGCTGGCCAAGGCGGAGCTGGCGCGCAAGACCTACGCCCGGGAAGCCAGCCTCTATCAACAGGGCGTGTCGCCACGTCAGGAGATGGAAGCCGCCAAGGCAGCCCTGGACGTGGCCAACGCGGAAGCACAGCGCGCCGCCACGGTCGCCCGCGCCGCTCATGTTGCTGACAATGGCCGCTCGGTGGCCGTGGTCAGTCCGATCGCTGGCCGGGTGACAGCGCAGGCTGCCGTACTCGGCGCCGCCGTCACGCCGCAGGCCGAGCTGTTCCGTGTGGCGGGCACGGGCCAAGTGCAGGTCGAGGCCTCGGTCACGGCTGCCGACATCACCCACATCGCTGCAGGCGACACCGCGACGATCCTGACGGCGACTGGCGCACCGCTGCAAGCCGTGGTGCACTCGGTGACACCGACCGTGAGCGGCGGCACGCGCGCGGCCACGGTGGTCCTGACGCCCACGCCAGCCGCCGGCGCACTGGTAATCGGGGATGGCGTGCAGGTGCGATTGCATCCGCGCGCCGGCAAGGCGGACGACCTGTTGGTCCCGGAAGACGCCGTTCAAAACCTGGACGGGCGCGACATCCTCTTCGTGCGTACGCCGCAAGGCTTCCGGCCACAGCCGGTGCTGGTCGGCACCCGCCGCGGTGGCGTGGCGCAGATCCTGTCGGGTGTGAGTGCAGGTGAGCAGGTGGCGACGCGCAATGCCTTCCTGGTCAAGGCCGAGATGAACAAGAGCGGCGGGGACGACGAATGATCCACAGCATTCTGCAAGGCGCGGTGCGCCTGCGCTGGATGGTCCTGTTCGTGACCGCCGTGGTGGCCGCGATCGGCGCATGGCAGTTGAATCTGCTGCCGATCGACGTCACGCCGGATATCACCAACAAGCAGGTCCAGATCAATACCGTGGTGCCGACATTGAGCCCGGTCGAGATCGAGAAGCGCGTCACGTATCCCATCGAGACCGCGCTAGCCGGCCTCAACGGCGTGGAGAGCACGCGCTCGTTCTCGCGCAATGGCTTCAGCCAGGTAACGGTGATCTTCAAGGAAAGCGCGAATCTGTATTTCATGCGCCAGCAGGTGTCGGAGCGGCTGGCCCAGGCGCGGCCCAACCTCCCCGAGGGGGCCGAGCCGCAGATGGGCCCGGTCTCCACCGGCCTGGGCGAGGTGTTCCACTACAGCGTCGAATACGCGCACCCCGACGGCAAAGGCGCGGCGGTCAAGGATGGCCAGCCCGGCTGGCAAAGCGACGGCAGCTTCCTCACCGATCGCGGCGAACGCCTGGCCGACCAGGTTGCCAAGCTTGCCTACCTGCGCACCGTGCAGGACTGGATCATCCGGCCGCAACTGCGCACCACGCCCGGCGTGGCCGACGTGGATTCGCTCGGCGGGTATGTAAAGCAATACGTGGTCGAGCCCGATGCAGCGAAGCTGGCGGCCTACGGCATCTCATACTCCGATCTGGCTCGCGCGCTGGAAGACGCCAACCTCTCGGTGGGTGCCAACTTCATCCGGCGCTCGGGCGAGTCCTATCTGGTGCGCGCGGACGCACGCATCCGCACCATCGACGAAATCGCCCGAGCGGTGGTTGCGCACCGGCAGAACGTGCCGGTGACGGTCGGCCAAGTGGCCACTGTCAACGTGGGCGGCGAACTGCGTTCCGGCGCGGCCAGCCGCAACGGCTATGAAACCGTGGTCGGCAGCGCGCTGATGCTGGTCGGTGCAAACAGCCGCACGGTGGCGCACGCGGTTGGCGAGAAGCTCAACAAGATCGGCACAACCCTGCCGCCGGGCGTCGTCATCGTGCCGACGCTGGACCGCTCCCAACTGGTGGTGGCCACCGTCGAGACGGTCGCGCGCAACCTGACCGAGGGCGCGCTGCTGGTGGTGGCCATCCTATTCTGGCTGCTCGGCAACTGGCGTGCCGCGGCCATTGCCGCGCTGATCATTCCGCTGTCACTGCTGATGAGCGCGATCGGCATGAACGCCTTGGGCATCTCCGGCAACCTGATGAGTCTGGGTGCGCTCGATTTCGGGCTCATCATCGACGGCGCCGTCATCATCGTCGAGAACACGCTGCGCCGCCTGGCCGAGCGTCAGCATCGGGAAGGCCGCACGCTGACGCTGCGCGAGCGGCTGGACGAAACGGTCGCCTCCTCACGCGAGATGGTCCGCCCGACCGTCTACGGCCAGATGGTGATTTTCCTGGTGTTCGTGCCGTGTCTGACGTTCCAGGGCGTCGAAGGCAAGATGTTCTCGCCGATGGTGATCACGCTGATGCTGGCACTCGCGTCGGCCTTCGTGCTGTCGCTGACGTTCGTGCCGGCCATGATCGCGATCCTGCTGCGCTCGCATGTGGCCGAGCAGGAGGTGCGCGTCATCGTGGCCGCCAAGCAGCGCTATCGCCCGTGGCTGCAACGTGCGGTGGCCCGACCGCTGCCGTTCATCGGCGCGGGCGTGGCCGTGCTGGTGCTGGCCGTGGCGGCGTTCGGCCTGGTTGGCCGCGAGTTCATGCCGACGCTGGATGAGCAGAACCTGAACCTGTCGTCGGTGCGGATCCCGTCCACGTCGATCGACCAGTCGGTGGCGATCGATCTGCCGCTCGAGCGCGCAGTGATGAGCCTGCCCGAGGTCAAGACGGTCTACTCCAAGGCCGGCACCGCAAGCTTGGCCGCCGACCCGATGCCGCCCAACGCCTCGGACAACTACATTATCCTCAAGCCGAAAGATCAGTGGCCAGCCGGGGTAACGACCAAGGAACAGGTTATCGAGCGTATCCGCGAGAAGACCGCACCGATGGTGGGCAACAACTACGACGTCACGCAGCCGATCGAGATGCGCTTCAACGAGCTGATCGGCGGTGTGCGCAGCGATGTGGCCGTCAAGCTCTATGGCGACAATCTGGACGAGCTGGCTGCCACCGCCCAGCGCGTTGCTGCCGTGCTGCGCAAGACACCGGGCGCGTCCGACGTGCGGGTTCCGCAGACAAGCGGCTTTCCGACCTTCGACATCGCCTTCGACCGCGCGGCGATCGCCCGCTACGGTCTGACCGTCAAGGAGGTGGCCGATACCGTGTCGACCGCATTGGGCGGCAAAGCCGCCGGCCAGGTGTTCGACGGCGACCGCCGTTTCGATATCGTGGTGCGCCTGCCTGGCGCGCAGCGGGACAATCTCGATATGCTTGGCGCGCTGCCGGTGATGCTGCCCTCGGCAGATGGCCAGCCGCGCGGCTCCGTGCCGCTGCGCCAACTGGTGCAATTCCGCTTTACACAGGGCCTGAATGAGGTCAGCCGCGATAACGGCAAACGTCGGATCTACGTGGAAGCCAATGTGGCCGGGCGTGACCTTGGCAGCTTTGTCGACGACGCGGCGCAACGCATCGCCCGCGAAGTGAAGCTGCCGACCGGTTCGTGGATTGAATGGGGTGGTCAGTTCCAGAACCTCCAGGCCGCCACCCAGCGCCTGGCGATCATCGTGCCGATCTGCTTCATCCTGATTGCCGCAGCGCTCTATATGGCCATCGGCAACGCCATGCTGACCGCTACCGTGCTAACGGCAGTGCCGTTGGCCCTGGCCGGCGGCGTGTTCGCGCTGGCGCTGCGTGGCATCCCGTTCTCGATTTCGGCGGCGGTCGGCTTCATTGCCGTGTCCGGCGTGGCGGTTCTCAACGGGCTGGTGTTGATCTCGGCGATCCGTAAACGTATGGCGGATGGGCTAGCACCCGACGCGGCGGTGATCGAAGGCGCCATGGAGCGCGTACGACCCGTGCTGATGACGGCACTGGTGGCGTCGCTCGGCTTCGTGCCCATGGCGATCGCTACCGGAACCGGCGCCGAGGTGCAGAAGCCCTTGGCGACGGTCGTGATCGGCGGCTTGGTGACGGCGACTGTCCTAACCCTGTTTGTGCTGCCGGCCATTTGCGGGATCGTGCTGCGGCGGCGCGCAGCCGACTCGCCTGGGAGCCCCGAACTCGCCAGGAGTTGAAAGAGGGGTTCGTGCAATCGGTCCCAAACGCCTGCCGCAAATTAGTCGCGTGTCTGCCCCAGCAACTCATGCCCCAGCCGTTGCCCATTTGCTGGGGCGGCATCTCCCCCGGGAATGCCGGATTGCAGCACGACAAGTTGTCTGTGAGGGCAGCGCGATCATCCTATGGCTTGCACCCAAGGTGCGAAGGTCGATGTGACTTCGGCAGCAGCAATGGTTCGATCAGCGCCCACAGTTCGCCATCGAGATTGGTTTCCATGTCCTCTTCGTCAATGAAACAACGGAGAGGTTAAGAGCGCGCGGCGAGCGTTGACCCCGTCTATTCGCTTTCTTGGAGCTTCTCGGCGTGATCAGCTTGACGGCTTGGTTTGTCCATCTCAAGCCGATGTTCAGCACCGGTGGGCGTTCGATCCGCATGAGTCAATTGCGGCGACGTCACTTAGTGCTTCCACTCTTTCCAAGGAGGACATCGCGCATGGCGCGTAAGCCGCTCGAGCCTACCTGGCGTGCCATTCTGCACCGGGTCGCCACAGACAGGGCCGAGCTTTGGAGGCGTATTGGGCCTCAGGTGGGCAGAGTCGACGGTTTCACACGCAACCTTGGCGCCCCAAAGCAATGACGCCTGATCTGGGGTAAGCGGAGCTTCGATGCATGACTCAAAAATCCTGCTGCGCTGGTGCCGGATAACGCAATGACCTTCCCGGTATTGCTGACGCACGTCCGCGAACTGATCTGGTTGCCTACGCTGAAGCAGCCCCCACGGGGCTTGTGAAGCTGCCCGATCGTAGCCCGCCAAACTTGAAGGAACTCGACGGGGCGTCGCCGGATCACTCGAACCGCTACTGTGTCGACACCTATCGCCTCACCGCCGCCGACTAGAAGCCCCTCCCCTTTTTGGAGTTCAACCTGCTTTTCCAAACCGATGGCAGCGCTGCCGGCCCCGCGGCAGCCCAAAATGTACTGATCGGCACGCGCTTGCGGGGCGATCGGGCTGCCGCGGTCTTCGCACGCTCCGAGGAAATCCCAGCTAAATTCAGACGCGATGTCCATAAAAACTGGCCGCCAGACCAGAGACCGGAAATGCTCACGCTCCCGGGAGCAGTCCATCAGGCATGATGCGGTGTCCAGAGAAGCAGGGGCAAATTCACACAATGCGTTTGCCTGCTTCGTATCGTCATCTTCTAAGGCCTGTCTGCCGGTCATTCTGGCCGCCCCAGGCCCCGGTTTCTCCGCCATTTCGATTGCCCGAATTGCCGCCGCCTCTCTTTGAGCCGATCGTTGTCATGACGTTACTTCACCTTGAAGGAGAAGTTCCCTGACATCGGGTGCATATCCGACGAAACAGCCCGCCATTCGACTTTGTACGTCCCGGTCATCAGTGGCTGCACAGGTGTGATGACCATCGCCTTCGGGTCATCGTCAGCGGTGACTTTCGCGGCAATTTTCATGGCGTCGTGTTCCGACATGCCGGGCATCTCGGTCATAACGAGGTTTGCCCCCGAGAATTGTGTAAAGAGGCTTTCCGAGAATTTGAGTTCGATCATTGCCGGTGCCGCCCCTTCCGCTTTGTCGGTGGGCATCGACGACAGCAGCTTGGGATGTGCAAACGCCGCGGCGCTAGCAAGCATGGCCGATGCAGTGAAAGCGATGCTTGCAATGTAATGATGGTTCGACATGTCAATACCTCTGCGGGTGGTGAAAAAAACGAACAAGCTTGAGCCAAACGCGCGGGCCTGCCACAAGGCGGGTTTCGCTGCTGCTGCCACCATCGGCCTTGATGGTTGGCGTATTGCTAAGCGTCTGGTAGCGCTTGACGTCAATGTGTAGGGCAAACTGGCGGCTGAATTCGTAACGCAGTCGCAGCCCACGCTTGCGCTGGACAATCCCCTTCCAATATCCAGGGACGGATCATCGTTCCCATAGAAGTTCGTCCCCAACCGCGGCGGCGGAATGAGTTGCTGCTATCGCAGCAACTCATTCTCCGTAGACAGTCGCTGAGCGGTGCGATTGCTATTACCGACGTATGCGGTGGTCTGGATGTTGAATCAATACGGCACTAGGGGTTGCACGCCGAAAGCCGCCCAGCTCGGCGCCGGACGCCCTGAGCCGACGTCGTTCCGGATGCGAAGCCGCATGTTCCGGAACGTCGTGATCGAGTGCCCCGAATAGCAACTCAGAATTTGTGCCGCAAGCCGAGTGCCAACGAGCTGGGGCTGGGGCCGTTGATGCCGTTGTCCAAATTGAACGTTGCCCCGTTCTTGTTGTTGACCTTGCCGAACCGGCCGTATAACGTCGTTCGCTTCGACAAGGCATAGTCGGCACCCAATCCGATTCCGGTTGCACCTTTGTCGGCTGGTGTCTTGTCATTGACGCGCGTTGCGGTTGCGGAGAGGGTCCACGCACCTAGCGGCACGCTGACACCCAACCAGTAGCTGCTCTCGTCGAGGCCCACGGCACCTTCCTTGCGGGTGCGATAGGCGGCATACAGCTTCGCCACGCCGAAGTCGTACGCGCCTCCCAACGAGTGCCACCTTCGCTTGTCGCTGTTGGTCGCGTTGGTGCGCGCGTCATAAGCATAGGCGAGGTAGACCGGACCGTTATAGTACTGAAGGGAGGCGCCGACATCGTTGTTGGCACCGTTGAACGCGCCGGGTGCCTCGCCGAAGGCATACATGAGCCGGCCCACGAAGCCGTTCACGTTTGGCGTCTCATACACGACCGCATTGTCGGTGCGGAACACCGTGTTGGAGTAGGTATTGGAGGGCGATGCTGTGGAGCCCCCATCAAATGGGTCCATGCCGAACACGGCGCGGGCTTCGGGGCGGAACTGGCGACCGAGATCAACGCGCCCCCATGGCCCCGACAGGCCGACCGTCGCACGTCTGTTGAACAGCCTTGCGCTATCGGACAGCGCGCCGGTGTCCGTGTTGAAGCCGTTCTCAAGCCAGAAATTGGCCTTGAGTCCGCCGCCGATATCTTCGCTGCCCCGCATGCCGAAACGCGACGCTGAATTCTGCCCCGAGACCAGCCGGTTGACATTGACTCCGTCTCCACTGCGTGCCCACTCAACTGCCGTATCGACGATGCCGAATACCTCCACGTTCGACTGGGCCAGCGCGACTTCACTCGTCATTGCGATGATCGCGGGCGCGACCTTCCAAACTGTTGTCCTTATTCTCATGGCTCCTCCTTGTGGTCGAGCGGTCGTCTTACTTCGCCGCTTCGATCAGCTTCATGGCTTGATCGATCTTCTCGCCGACGGAATCGTGCAGCACGTCGTACGCGGCTTTCTCGGCCTTCGCCTGCAGCAGCAGTTTCCTGGCGGCATCGGTCATTGCGGGATCGCTGGTCTTGGGCGATGCGATCGCATCTTCCAGGCGTTTGATCTCGCTGCCGAGGAAAGCAGGCTGCGCTCCGACGAACTTGAAGCCATCGTTTAGCAACGCGCGGATGCGCAGGAGTTGGACGGTGTCCGAGTGGAAGTACACGGCGCGAGCCTGCTCGATCAGCACCTTTGCTTCTCGTGCCTCCTTGCTGTTCGGATCCTTTGTTGCATGGATCTTCTCGAACTTGGTGATATCGGCGTCGATGTTGTGCGCCAGCGCTGCCATGGACGCCAGGCCAAAGACGGCCGCTGCCATCATGTTTTTCATGGTTGTCTCCTCAAGGTAGTTGTGGTTGCCGCTCTTGCGGCGATTTCATGCGTAAAGTGCCGGCACACTGCGCAAGATGGAAAAACGTATCGATTGGATGGCTAACTGGAGAGGATCTTTGAAAGAAACTGCCGCGCGCGATCGGTGCGCGCATCGGGGCAGTCAAAGAAATCCGCCTTGGGCACGTCTTCAATAATCTGTCCCTGGTCCATGAAGATGACTCTGTTCGCCACTTGCCTGGCGAAGCCCATCTCGTGCGTGACGACGGCCATCGTCATGCCATCCCTGGCAAGATCGATCATGACGTCGAGGACTTCATTCACCATTTCCGGATCGAGCGCGGAAGTCGGCTCATCGAACAGCATGACCTCCGGGTCCATGGCCAACGCGCGCGCGATGGCAACACGCTGTTGCTGGCCGCCCGACAACTGCCCGGGGAACTTCGACGCGTGCGCAACGAGTCCGACGCGGTCCAGTAGCGCCAGCGCCTTGGCTTCTGCAGCGGCTCTGTTGCGCTTGAGCACCTTGATCTGACCCAGTGCCAGGTTCTGCAATACCGTCAGGTGAGGGAACAGCTCGAAGCTCTGGAAAACCATGCCGACGCGGGCGCGAAGACTCGCAAGGTTCGTGTCTGCGGCGCCGACGGAGATTCCTCCCACGTGGATATCCCCCTTCTGAAACGGTTCGAGTCCGTTGACCGTCTTGATGAGCGTCGATTTTCCTGACCCGGAGGGGCCGCAGATCACCACCACATCCTTTGGGGCGATGGAAGTCGTGCAGTCGGTGAGTACCCGAAACGGGCCATACCATTTGGAGACGTCGGAAATATTGATCATGGTTGGTGTCGTTTGTGTCTTGATATCGGAGCAACCGGGCAAGAGCCTGGTCACGCCCGGGCTCCCATGCGCTTCTTCTGCACGGCGGCGACGAGCCAGACGCCAAACGAGCACAGCACCAGGTAGACCGCAGCCGAGAACAGGTACATCTCGACCAGCCGCCCATCGCGCTGGCCGATCTTGCCAGCGGCGCCAAGGAAGTCGGTCAGGCTGATCACGTAGACGAGTGAGGTGTCCTTGAGCAGGGCGATCGTCTGGTTGATCAGCGACGGTGTCATGTTCCGAAACGCCTGCGGCAGGATCACGTGCCGCAAGGCTTGCCACTGCGTAAGCCCCAGCGCTTTTGCCGCGCTCAGTTGCCCGGTTTTCACGCTTCCGATGCCAGCGCGGATGATTTCGCAGTAGTAGGCAGACTCGGCGAGAATGAAGGCCGCCAACGCAGCCCATATCGGACCGACCGTGAGATACGGATCACCGGTCACAGCGCGCAGCATGGCCGGAACCAGAAAGAAGAACCAGAAGATCGTCAGGATCAGCGGTATGGAGCGGAACACGTTCACATACGCGGCAACAGTCATGGTGACGGGACGCGGGCCGAACAGCCGTCCGATCGCCAGCACGGTGCCCAGAGCAATGCCTGCTGTGATGGAGGCGGCAACCAAGCCGCCCGTCGTCGCGAGCCCTTCTACAAGGTAAGGCCACGCACGCGGAATGGAGGACCAGTCGAATTGATAGCTCATCGTGACCTCAGTGCGAACCGACCATGCCAGGAAGGCGCGAGCGCGCTTCGATCACGTGCATCAGCCAGACCACCAGCAGCGTGACCAACATATAGATGACGGTGGCGGCCAGAAACGACTCGAATGGCTGTGCACTGAATTCGCTCAGTTGGCGGCTCTGGCCGGTCAACTCCATGAGCCCGATGGTGAGCGCAACCGCCGAGTTCTTGAACACATTCATGAAGTCAGAGGTCAGAGGCGGAATGATGATGCGGAAGGCCTGCGGCAGAATGACGTGGCGGTAGATGCCGCCGGTGGAAAGCCCCAGCGCCAACCCTGCGGCCCGCTGGCCCGCAGCGATCGATTCAATTCCTGCCCGAATCTGCTCGGCGCATTTGGCTGCGGAATAGAGCGTCAGACACAGGACAACGGTCAGAAACTGATTCAGCGTCGGATTCATCTGCTTGATGGCATTGCCCCAGTCGACGGGTAGCAGCTCGGGAAGTACGTAGAACCACAGGAAGAGCTGGACCAGCAGCGGCGTGTTGCGAAAGCAATGCACATACGCAGCGCTTGGCCATCGAACCCAGCGCTGCGGCAGCGTGCGGGCGACACCGAAGAGGGTGCCCAAGGCCAGCGCCAACGTCCAGGACAACAGCGAGATCAGCAGGGTCCAACCCAGGCCTGTCAGGAGCATCGCTCCATACAGCCCTTCGCCCGTCACCGATGGCTTGAAGTAAATGAGCCAATCCCAGGAGTAGTTCATTGATCAATGCATGCGTGTTGCGGGTGATTTACTGGAACGCCTTGTCATTCGGATGCTTGAAGAGGTCCAGCATCTCGGGCGATAGCGGGCGATCAATGCGCAAGCCTCCCTTGACTGCGATGGTGGATTGGAAATAGCGCTTGTACAGCGCTTCCATTTCGCCGCTCTTCATCATGGCGGCGATAGTGTCGTCCACCAGCTTCTTGAACGCTGGGTCGTCCTTTCGCAGCATGCAGCCGTACGCTTCGCGCTGTTGCGGCATGCCAACGACTTCCCACATCGACGGGTCTTTCGCGCGGGCGATGTTGCTGTAAAGGATGATGTCGTCCTGCATTGATGCCACCGCCCGGCCAGTCTCGACGGTCAGGAAGTTCTCGTTGATGTCCTTGGCGAGAATGATGTTGATGCCCCACCTGTTCTCGACGTTGAGCTTGCGGAGCAAGCGCTCACCGGTGGTGCCGGCGCTGACCACCACGTTCTTGCCAATCAGGTCTGCCCAATGCTGGATTCCGGAGTTCTTGCGCACGAGCAATCGCGCACCAACGATAAAGAACGTGTTTGAGAACGCGACCTGCTTTTGGCGCTCCAGATTGTTGGTGGTGGAGCTGCACTCGAGATCCACGGTTTGATTGGCCACCAGCGCCACGCGGGTCTGCGGGGTGAGATTGATTTCCTTGATCTCGAGCTTGGGCAACTTGAGTTGCCTCTTCACCGCGTCGGCAATCCGGGTGGAAAGCTCCCATGCGTACCCCGCCTGCCGTTGATGGTCATCGAGGTAGTTGAATGGAATGGAAGCTTCGCGCGCGCCCAAGGTCATCACGCCGGTTTGCTTGATCTTCGCCAGCGTCCCGGTCTCCTGCGCGGTTGCGCTGCCGAGCACAGTGGCGAGCGCGGCAAATGCGAGTAGTCGAATCACGATGTCTTCTCCATGAGTGTGTTCTGCTTGGATTCAATGATGTCTACGCTTGCCCATTCAACCTGGTAAACCCGGCCTCTAGGTCTGCATACAGGGGTTCCAACGGTTCAAGCCCGATATGCAGTCGCAGCGCATAGCGTCCTGGAGGCCATGGCTGCACGATGCGAGAGGCGGTGAGGTCTGCAATGGCAATCAGGCTGTCCGTGCCGCCCCAACTGGCACCGATCCGAAAATGCTTTAAGCCATCGAGCATGGCGCTGATGCGTTCAAGATCCTGGCTGTGCAAGAGAATGGTCAGCAAGCCGTTGCCGGAGCTGAAGTACCGCTTGAAGCGTTGATGCTGTGGATCTTCCGGGTGAGCGGGATGGACCAGCGAGGCGACCTCGCGGCGGCCACGCAGCCACTGCGTCAGGTCCAGCCCTCGTTGCGCGTGTTCGGCCAAGCGAACGGAAAGGGTGCGCAGGCCGCGCAGCACGAGGAATGCGTCATCCGACGAAACCCCGGTGCCAACACCCGATACAAACGTCTTGATCTGGCGGAACAAGCGTTCGCTACGCACGGTAATGGAACCCAAACAGACATCCGAGTGGCCCGCCGCGTACTTCGACAATGCGGTGCAGACGATGTCCACGCCATGCTCGAACATGGCGGAGTTGCCGAAGCCCCATGCGTTGTCCAGCATGACCAGCGCGCCGGCAGTGTGAGCCTCGCGGGAGATGGCGGCGATCTCCTGGATCTCCATCGTGAATGAGCCGGGCGATTCGAGCAGCACGAGTCGCGTGTTGCTTTGCAGGTGCGCGTCGATCGTCGCGGCATCGGCGGCAAAGTAGGTGACGGCAACACCGATTTTCCTGAGGACGCTGTTGCAGAACTCGCGCGTCGGCCCATACACGCAGTCGGCCACCAGGACGTGGTCGCCAGCAGACAGGAGAGCAAGCATGGGATGGGTCAGCGCGGCCAGCCCGGAGGGCACCAGCACGGTGCGGGATCCACCTTCGATGGAAGCAACTTCCGTCTCCAGGGCGCGGGTTGTCGGCGTCCCATACAACCCGTATGAGTAGCCGTCGAACAACTGGCCTTTACGCGCAAGGAACTGGGCCGTCGTGTCAAAAACCAGTGTCGAAGCTCGGTGCACCGGCACAGTGAGCGCACTGAAGCGTGGCGACGAGGTCATGAAGTTGGGTGTTGTATTCGGTGGCATGGTGTCTTCCTGATGACTGGCGAGTATCCTGCACTCGGTCTATTCTTTCCAATGCCAAGTTGACTCAAGTCAATTCAAAATCGATATGAACCACAGACAGATAGAGGCGTTCCGCGCGATCATGTTGACGGGCACGACTGCCCGCGCGGCTCAGTACATGCATACCTCGCAACCCGCGGTCAGCCGGTTGCTCGCCCAGCTCGAAGCAAGCCTGCAGATGCGCTTGTTTGAGCGAGAGCGTTCGCGGTTGCGAGCGACGCCGGAAGCGAAGCTGTGGTTTGCGGAAATTGAGCGTGCCTATGCCGGCCTGGATCATCTGCAGCAGTACGCGACTCAACTGCGCTCTGGATCAGGCGGAAGCATTGCCGTGGCTTGTTTGCCTGCTCTCGGCCTGGGTCTGATGCCAAGAATCATTGCCGCCTTGCGCAAGGACTTTCCTGATGTGCTGGTCCGATTCGAGATTGGCAGCTCCGTGCAGGTGCGTGATCAGGTCGCGCGAGGCCAGTGCGATATCGGCTTCGCCGCTGATGAGGTCGAACTCGAAGGATTGACCGCCACACCCATCGTGACAACCAACGCGGTGGTCGCGATGCCGGTCAACCATCCATTGGCACGCCAACGACGCGTGAAGCTCTCCGATCTATGCGATCACCCGTTCATCGCCCTGTCACGCCGGGATACGACGCGCCGTCAACTCGACGAGTTGCTGGCAGTGGACGGACGGACGTTGCGCTTGGCCTGCGAGACCCCCTACTCGATCACCGTCGCGTCGCTGGCGAAGAATGGCGTCGGCATTGGCCTTGTGAACCCGCTCGCATTGAGCGAGCTGGACGCGCGAGGCGCGGCGTTTCGCCCCTTGGACAAGAAGATCCGTTTCCGGACGCTGGCGTTGCAGGCGGCCAGTGTGCCTCTTTCGCTACCGGCACAGGCGTTTATGGCGCACGCTAGACGTATTCTCGCGGCGGCGGCAAAGGAGGCAGGCTCTTGAGGATTCACCCGGCCCAACTCGGACTGACGACGCTACCCCGTGAGCGCGCAGCCTATGGAGTAGTTGCGGATGCGGGAACAGCCGCTTGGTTGCAATCCTGGAGATTTATGTAGACGCGCGCGCCTTCGTGCAGCCCACCCCCTTGCGGCAGCGGCACGATGACATGGCGTTGGTGTGGTCCGCTGTAAAGAAACTTGCCGTGGGTCGGCCCAAAGATGAACTGCACATAGGCAAAGCGTGCCGTGCTGCTCTGGTCTGCAAGCGAGCACATTGCCTCCACAGGGGCCATGTCGGCGAGCGTGCCGGTTCTTACGATCACGCCTAGCCGCCAGCCTTCGGCGTACTCATATTTGCCTTCGTAAGCAGTTGTGCAGCCACTGACCATCGCCGCCAGTGCCAGCGCGCTGCACGCCCGCAAAACGTACCCGCCTTCAGTAATCACGGGATATCTGATTGACATTACGCGCTCCGCTTCAGCTCATCACCGACGATCAAGCTTGAAGACCGGGATCTGCACGCCTAGCCGCCCCGTCCGAAAGAAAGCTTGGTCTTCGCTGTGCCCCCTCTTTCTCGAGCGGATTTTCTCCCAGCGCAACTGGCGAGCTTCAACCAGCACGCGTCTCATTGCAATTGATGTTGCCCCTGCTGATGGGTAACTGCCGATCGACGGGCGAGTGTTCCAAGATCTATCATTGATGCCACGGGCCGAGTTTTTGTCGCCAAGCCAACGCGATTCGGTAGAGGCGGGCCCCGTTTTGGCGAACGGCTTCCGCCCACCCCGCGGCAACGTCGAGCCGCACCAAGTATTTCAACCGCTTTCCAAAAGGGAGAGGCTCATGAACAGGTTTTCTCGCTCCATCCTAGCACTGAGTTTTGCGCCCCTAGCCGCCTTTGGTGCGGCGAATCAACTCGAAGGTCTCGGTTCCAATTCCAGCGAACCCGCGCCGAAGGCAGGCCAGCCTGGAGATCCTCAAAAGGTGACGCGTACCATCAATGTGACTATGAGCGATGACATGCGTTTCCAACCGACCACGCTCACCGTCAAAGTGGGGGAGACTGTGCGCTTCGTTGTCGAGAACATTGGCAAAGTACACCATGAACTGGTGATCGGCACCGCTGCCGACTTAAAGGAGCATGCCGAGATGATGCGCAAGATGCCGGAGATGAGCCACCACACTATTGGAAAGCATCTCGCGCTCGAGCCTGGCCAACAAGGAGCACTCATTTGGCGATTCGATGAACCCGGCATGGTTGATTTTGCTTGCCTTGTACCAGGGCATTACGAAGCCGGAATGATCGGAAAGATTGTGGTCAAGTAGGGGAAAGCGACAACATTCGATACTCGTCAATCGAGGTCTCGCTCTCGTCAAGCTAAAATCGGCATGTCATCCCAAGAATGTGAACCACATGAAGCGGAGGTTGTAGCCGCGCGCCATCTTGCGGCGCTTCGCCTTTCCCATCGCGACCGATTATCCTGCCCTGTAAAGATTGCTCCGCTCAATAAAAATCGCGATGCCCTTTGCCTCAGGAATATCAGGAAAGATCGAGCCCATATCGATTGGTTGGCCACCTCCGATTGTTGGGGCCGTGAACATCCAGCCAATTTCCTTTTCCCCAATCCGGAAAGCAACTGTTTCACCAGTGTACACATGCACGTATCTGATGCGTGGAGTCAAAATAATTGTTCGGCTCGCATGTGCAATTGCGACTGGATGCCCAAACTGCGCTGGCGTCGTAGCGACGGATGTACACCCAGACGCGAAACCTAGCAGCAAGAGCATGAGGGCGCTTTGGAGGGCCCGCATGAGGTTCATGACGTGCTCCGCACAAATGCTGAGAATGCATCCATGCTGCTAAATTCTACGTTGTAGACGACGACAGCACCCTGTCGCTGCGATTACAGTTTTGTTAACAAGCACTGCGTTTGTCGCAATCCTGGCACCTTTTTTTCGTGGATGGCACGCGGAGATTGGCGGTGAATAGGTCGCTTTAACTCTGTCGAATCAGCATTGAAACGGTGCCGGAAAGTACATACACTGTCCCGATCGGACAGTGCCACGATAAAAATAGTGGATTTTGCATGACCGATTTAACAAGAACGCTCATTGAGCGATGGAAGCCTGACAGAGACGGAACTTTCCAGACGTGGTTTCTCTGGCCCGAGCGCCTCAAGAATTTCCGCTCCATCCGGCGTGGCATTAGTACGGTGGTCAACGAGATCCAGGCTGGGACATTTGGCAACGCCTATCGCGGATCCTCTCTCGAAACCGTGGTCTCCGCGATTGCCGAGCAGCGCCAAATCTTCAAGGGGGCGGACCACGCATTCCTCTGGAAACCCAAGTTGCGTATTCCGGACATCTACGAGAACGCAGATCATCAGCGAGCGTTCGCCAGACTGCTGCATACGTGCAATTGCTGCGATACCGAGCAAGAGGTAGTTCAAGCGATTCAGCAGTTGAACCGGCACGGCATCAAGGGGCTGGGCCCAGCCGTTGCCAACCTGCTGTATTTCATCCACCCAACTTTGGCGGTTCCCTTCAACACTGCGATCGTCAATGGATACAACGCGCTGACGGGCTCTCGTGTCAAGCTCGGCAAATGGGACCACTACTTGGCCATGCGCGAGGGCGTGCTGTCCCTGAATGGACGCTACCGCGACCTGCTGTCCAATGACCTGGGTGCGATTGCCGGACTGCTGTTCGATATCGGAATGGAGCGCTATCCAGCTCCGCCGCAAGAGGGTGGCGCTACCACGATTGCTGAGTGGGAGAAGGATCTGGCTAAGGCCCGCGAGGAAGCAGCCTCCTTCGCCAAGCAACTTCAAGCAGGCCGAACCGACGATGCCTCTCATACAGAGGTGCAAGGCTGGTTGCGCGATCTTGGCAAGGCATTGGGCTTCGCGGTCTGGGTGGCGACCAACGACCGCAGCCGCCCCTACAATGGCGGCGTGCTCAGCGAGGGCTGCCTGGCAACATTGCCGAATTCACTTTTGGTTTCAGGCGCTGACACCGTGCCTCTCATCGATGTCGTCTGGCTGAACGCTGTCTCGCTGGAAGTGGAAGCTGCCTTCGAGGTCGAACACACCACATCCATCTACTCGGGCATCGTACGACTGCTAGATCTGGCTTTGGGCACAGATCAAGCGACAAGGAAACACCTATTCCTGGTGGCTCCAGATGCCAGAGAGGCGGACGTGCGCGCCCAACTCGCACGTCCCGCTTTCCGCAGGGTTGCAGAACTAGGCATTCGCTATGTTCCCTATACCAGTCTCACCGAACACCGAGATAGCATTGCGCGTTTTGGCGTGGGGATCAAGCCGATCGAAGCTATCGCTCGAACGCTGTAGTCAGCGGCGAGAAACACGGCGAATTCCTAGCGGTGCGTGACACAAGGCACCCTGGAACCTGCGGCAGATCATGGGTTCCCAGAGCTTCGTCGCAAAGCGCGTCGACGTGGTTTCTTACTACGGCGGCCATGAATAGCGGCACGCGCGTCTGCGTGCCGTCTTACGCCATGTTTGCGGCGCAGGTACCAAGCGAAACCCACTAGGAGAACAATCCATGTGACGAAGACGAGAGCCATTGCCGCGAGTACATCGGCAGGCAGGTCGGCCACCGACATGTTCCTCATGACCGCTCCTGGTGAGCCAACCAGTGATTGCGTCGGTGTATCGCCAGATTTGTTGGCCACATACATGGTGAACCCATCGTTTTCACGGCCAACGTCTTCTATTCGTTCAGCTGTACGCTTGGAACACAGTGGATGTCCCATCCAAACCGATCAGTAATACGTTGTACGGCATACGTCGATTACCGTACGCCGGACCGTCCATGCCAGGCGCACCGATGGGCATGCTGGGGACCGCCAGCCCGATTGCCTTAGGGCGTTCCCGCAATAGGCGCTTGATCTCGCGCGCAGGCACATGGCCTTCCACGGCATAGCCCTGCACGGCTGCCGTATGGCACGAGGCGTAGCGATCGGGAATGCCTGTCTTGCGTCGAGCCTCGACGGTGTCTTCGACGTCGTGTGTGACTACATCGAATCCGTTGTCCCGCAGGTGGGACAACCAATCCTTGCAGCATCCACAACCCGGCGTCTTCCAAACTTGGAATGTAGGCTTTGGCTCAGACTTCTGCGCCAAAGCTATGGCAGGCAAGAGAGCCAGGCCGACCATCAGAGATCGCCTAGACGCGGATATAGACTGCGAGTTCAATGGCGTTGTCATGGAGCGTTGAATGGCTACACGAAAATGACGGAATTAGGTCCCAGGCGGAGAAAGCACCCCGAGCCACGCAACCAAAGCAAGTATCACGACGGCGAGGCTGGCCTCCGTGAGCAGGCTGCGGCGCAGTGTCATGACTGCGCCAGCGTGGTCGCCGCTGCGCATTGCGATTTCAAGTTGCGGACTCAACAGGTAACGGTTGGCTGCCGCCAGCCCGAGCATAAGCCCAAACAGTGCCAACTTGGCCAACAACAGGACGCCGTATGCCGAAGTGGCCAACCCGTCGATTGTTGGGCCCACGATCAACAGATAGTTGACGACGCCCGTTGCGAGCAGCGTGGCGACAATCAATGTCCCAAGACGGGCGAAGCCGTTGGACGTGTGGTTGAGGATTTCCACCGACTCCAATGAAGCCGCCTGCTGCGCCCGCGCAAGCAACACAAACGCTGTCAGCGATCCAACCCATGCACCCGCGGCTAACAAGTGGGCGATGTCGGCCGTGATGTGGACGTATCCACGCGAACCGTCGTGCATCGCGCCATGCCCTGCCCAGGCCACTGTTGCCAGCGCTACCGCCCCCAGAACAGCAAAGATATCAAAGTGCAGAGTTGGCATCCTACGCACACACATGACGATGATTAAACAAGCCGCCAGGGCTGCGATACGAACCAACCACCCAATGCCAACCGCAGTGCTACTCAGCATCATGCCGAAGACGTGGCTGCTCAACTCCGCGTATTCGGCGGCTCCGGTCATCGCTTTGGCCGTCACTACGATACTCCAGAGAGACAGCACAATACCGGAAGCTGCGGCGACGCCAATGGCGCAGACATACCGGCGCGCAATCGCTGAGCTCCGATGATCGGGGCGCAAGGCGTAAGCACCGAACAGCGAGACTCCAAACAGGATCGTCAGATCCACGTACAGCGCAAAGCGCAGGGCGATATTGAGCCAGTCGTCTGCCATAACTTTACTTCACCTTGAACGAGAAGTTTCCCGTCATCGGGTGCGTATCCGACGAGACAGCACGCCATTCGACCTTGTAGGTTCCCGTCATCAGCGGCTGTGCGGGCGTGATGACCATCGTCTTGGGGTCATCGTCGGCGGCGACCTTCGCGGCGACTTTCATGGCGTCGTGACTGGACATGCCAGGCATCTCCGTCATAACGAGATTAGCCCCCGAGAATTGCGTCGAGAGATTTTCCGAGAACTTAAGCTCGATCTTTGCCGGCGCGGCGACTTCCGCTTTGTCAGCAGGCGTCGAAGACAGCAGCTTAGGATGCGCGAATGCGGCCGTGCTGGCGAAAATGGCCGATGCCGCGACAGCGATGCTTGCGATGTAACGAGGGGTCAACATGTCAATACCTCCTGGTGGTGTAAATAGAGAATGGCTAGTACCAAACACGCAGGCCTGCCACAAATCGGGTCTCACCGCTTCGGCCGCCATCTGCCCGAATCATGTTGGCGGTGTTGCCAAAAGTCTGATACCGCTCGACGCCGATGTAAGGCGCGAATTGCCGACTGAACTCGTAACGCAAACGCAATCCGACGCTAGCGCTGGACAGGCCGCTGCCGATCTCCAAAGCCGGATCATTCTTTCCGTAGAGGTTCGCCTCCACGCGCGGTTGTAGGATAAGGCGCTGAGTCAGCAGCAACTCATACTCCGTGGACAACCGCAGGGCGGTACGACCACTGTTACCAACGTATGCAGTGGCCTGGATGTTGAACCAGTATGGCGCCAGACCTTGCACACCGAAAGCCGCCCAGTTCCGCGCTGGACGCCCCGAGCCAACGTCATTGCGAATCCCAAGCTGGGTGTCCCAGAACGTCGTGATCGCATGCCCCCATAGCAACTCGGTACGCGCCTCCTCGAGTCGACCTTTTTTCACATCGCCTTCCGCCTTCAGCACGACCTTGTCGTAAGTGCTTCCGTACCACGCTTGCGCTTCGTAAGAAGCGGCGTTGGAGTTGGGGCCGCGTACCCACTCCAGGCGATCAATCAAGAACGATCCAAAATTGTGCTCATCGGCCATCATGAGCTGGCGGGTATTGCCCAGCGCGAACTTTCCGACACCCAACTGATATCCACCCGAGTATGCATTCGGATCCCGCGCATCAGGAGGCGGTGAGCCGCCTTGCATTTGCATCGAACCATGATCCATACCCTGCATTGAGCCCTGATCCATACCCTGCATTGAGCCCTGGTCCATACCCTGCATTGAGCCCTGGTCCATACCCTGCATCGAGCCATGGTCCATACCCTGCATCGAGCCATG
>NZ_JBSFAI010000024.1:0-29717 GCF_056280165.1 Ralstonia sp. 110700041-2
AAATATGGCATTGGGCGGCTTTACCCCGAAGCAGCGGCTGGCCATGGCCGCTTAGTTTCTACTTCTGCCGACTGTGGAAAACGGGGGCATTACCCTCCGAACCTCATCGAAGGCCTTAGTTTGATCAAGCAGGATGCATTGCGGCGTACCATGGGATTGGATGGCGATCCTAGTGCCTTGCAGCATCGCGGCAAGATCCTGATACGTTATATCTTCGAGTGGGATAAGCCTGCGATCGCGTACATTAATCTTCCGATGTGGCTGGTCCTGCTTTTTGCTGCATCGTCAGCGGTACTGTTGATCACTAGGAGCAGCCTTGATCGACGAGATTACGCGCTCGCGGTGGCATACATTTTCAGTTTGTTAGGCCCCGTTTCGTGGTTCGTGCTGGCCAAGCAGCACAGCGCCAACCATACACATATCAACTATGTCTTGTGGTACATGCCGACATTTTTTCTGGGGTGCCTGTGCATTGTGCGCCGGTGGAAGAGGGGGCTGTCAGAACTTTCGTTCGCATCTGCAAAGACGTAGTCTTGCAAGATAGGTGACTTGAACGCAGTGCATTTGCAGCACGGCCCTAGCGATGGCATAGGACCAAGCGACGGATAGTTCAATCGTTTGGTGGTTAATCATGCGATATCGCAGAGGGAACTACGTCTACTTCTTGTGCTCGAGTGGATCTTGCTCCTGCTTGCAGGGCACTTGAACTAGGTCCCGCCGGGCCGGAGCCAAGGCCATGCGTGCAGCTGTCAGCCTACCGCCCCAGACGCAGCCAGTATCTAGGCCCAGCAGGTCATCACGCACCACTAGGCCCCGAGTAGACCAGTGTCCAAAGGCTATCGGCGTACCACGTGTGCGGCGGCCGGCCACATCAAACCAAGGCATGTGGCCGTCTGGCGCGCCGTCGGCGTCGGTCGTCTCGAATTCCATTGCGCCATCGGTTGTGCAGAAGCGCAAGCGGGTAAGGGCGTTGATGGTCAGGCGCAGGCGATCCATGCCGACAAGATCACTGCTCCACTTGGCCGGTTGATTGCCGAAAGCGTCGGCTAGAAATGTTTTCCAATGTGGGCTGCGGAGCTGGCGCTCGGCAGCGCCGGCCAGTTCCAGCACGTCGCTGGTCGTCCATTGTGGCAGCACTCCGGCATGCACCATCAGGAAGCCGTTCTCGAAGATGGCCAGTGGCTGATGGCGCAGCCAGTTGACCAGTGCATCGGCGTCGGGCGCGGCCAGGACATCGGCGATAGTGTCGCGCTTGCCCGGCTTGCGCACGCCAGCCGCGACGGCCAGTAGGTGGATATCGTGGTTGCCGAGCACGGTGCGGGCGCGGCCACTCTCGCACAATGTGATGACGCATCGCAGCGTGCCTAGCGAATCCGGGCCGCGGTTGATCAGGTCACCGACGAAGCGCAGCGGCGCGTTGGCGGGCAGTGCCGCCAGGAGAGCCTGGAGAGGGGAGCAGCAGCCTTGGAGGTCGCCGATGGCATAGGCCATATGATCTGCAAGCTTACTTCGCTGCCTTCTGGCGATTGGCGCGCCAAGCGGTCCAGATCAAACCAAGCAACAAGCCGATCAGGCCACCGGAGGCTGCGAAGAGCGAACGCTTTGGAAACACGGGTTCACGGCTCACTTCCGTTTCTCCGATCATACGCGTGTTGAAGGTACGCTCGGGATTCAGCTGCTCCTGCAGTGTGTTACGGCGCTGCTGCAACAAGCGGACGTCTGCGGCATTAGTACTCAACATGTTGTCCAGCAATACATTCTCGGAGAACTTGCCAGCGATGTTGGTCTGAAAGCGTTCGCTCGACCGCTCAGCAAGTTCCGATTGACGTGCTTGGGCAGCTGAGAGATCGGCCTGAACCTGCTGCATGTCTTCAGAAAGACGGTCCAGAGTGGGCTTCGCTAGGTAGCCGTGTTCTTCGATCAAGCTGCGGACGTACTGCTGAAGGATGCGTGACGCATTTGCTGGGCTATAACCCCGGACCGAAAGCTCAATCAGATCGGAGTTACGTAGTAGGCGAACCTCCAAGCTGCGCCGGATCAGGTCGGTTTCAGCGCTGACGCCTTCGTCCACAGGCAGGCTCAATTGCTTGAGGACGTTATCTTGGAAGGAGGCCACCTTGATGCGATCGACCGTACGCGCTGGAGGCTCGATATTGACGATGGTTGGCCCACTCGAAGTCACTAAGTACAACTGACCGTTCTGGACAGTCGCCTTGGCCTGCCAAAGGGGCGGCATCGCCCATGTCGAGGCCAAGGCGGCGCCTGCGCCGATGGCAGCACACGCAGCAAGCTTGAGTGCATTGCGGCGAAAGAATACGCCGATGTCATCCAAGCCGATAAATAGATGATCTTTGTTGAGGGGCTGATGTTCTTCAATCATGATGCTTCTTCTTGACAATCATCCAACGCGGCACGCGGAAGCGCACAATGCTCCAGTAAAGCCAGACGTAGGTCGAAACAAAAACGACCACAAACGCTATCAACCAGCCGTTGCGGTTCCAGAAGAGCGTTGCGGGTAGAACGGCCAGCAAGCTCAACAGCCACAGATAGGGCGATGTGAACGAGTTTCGGCGCAGCCGATGGCGCTCTTCCTGGCTACCAACCACCCATCGCATCAGGCGTTTGTAAATCAGCATGTGCAGGTGGATGCCATCCGGTATCCCGGGAGAAATTCCGCGCAGGAACTGCTTCCGATAAATCGAGAACAGAGTCTCGAAGATCGGGTAGATGAACATCAGCACCGGGTACCAGGCGGACACGTCCACATGGCGCATGGTCAGCAGCACTGCCAACTCCCCCAGCATGAAGCCAATGAGGTAGGCGCCCCCATCGCCAAGGAAGATGTGGCCGCCAGGAAAATTCCAGAGGAAGAAACCGAGGATCGCCCCTGCCATTACGAGCGCGCACGATAGAACGAACACGTCACCGACGTGGAACGCGACCAGCGCAATCGACGAAAACATCATGGTGGCGACGAACGCCGCCAGTCCATTGAAACCATCGATGATGTTGATCGCGTTGGCCAAACCCGCGACAGCCAGTGCGGTCAAAAGAATGGACAGGTAGTAGGGGACCGCCAGCGAACCTAAGCCAGGGATATCGATCTGCGTAATCCGCGCGTTGAGCAGCCACACTGCGAGCAGCGCTGCGACGATGGTCGCAATCAGCCGGTCGCGAGCACTGACGCGCTTGGTCAGGTCTTCGATGAAGCCCCCGAGGAAAGCAGGGATCGATGCGCCGATCAGCATTGCATACTCTTGGAATTGGTATGCGCTGGCCATCCACAGAGCAACGCCGTTCAGCACCAGGGCAACCGCGATGCCGCTGCCACCGATGCGGGGCACAGATTTTGTATGAAACTTCTGCGCACCGCTCAGATCCGCATCGCCGGACAAGTGAGAGTGCAGATGCGCGTACCTGACCACCAGCATGGTGATGCAGAACGAGATAATGAAACCAATACTGAAATTCAACATGCTGCAGGGTTCCGCAGTTCTGGGGAATCGGACGGCGCGCGTTGATACTGCGCGACCGGCTGGAGTCCCAGCAGGACGGCCAGCCACGTGTGGATGCTGTAATTCTGTCGGATTGCCTCAGTCTGTGGCGTGTAGTCAGTGTCGAAAAAGGTGGGTGGGATTTCCGGTTGCGTTCGATCGATCACCAGAATGTTGTTCGGATCGTAGAAATCGTAGGTCTTGACCAGCGGATTGGTTGTAATGAGCTTTTTGTTGGCTCCGACCATCTCGATGGTGCGCATGGTGAGCCCTGTTTGGCGCGGGTGCTGTACATCGATGACGGCGCGGCAGCGGACGAGGCCGTCGATCATGATGTCCTTCGGCAGCGGCGTCCACTGTATCTCGCGCAACGGCGGCGTGACAAAGCTTGGCTCAAGCACCTTTTTGCCGACCAGTGCAATCTTGCTCGGGTAGAAGAAGTACGTGAATGCCCGCGTCGCCTCGGGGCATTGTTGTATGACGCGCTGAATGACTTCATAGCGGTCGGAATGCAGGGAGGCGACGGCAAAGAGATCATACCGAGGCTCCGCCAATGGCAGATCCCGGTACTCGTCGGTATAAAACAACGGCAGGTGAGCAAGCCCTTCGATGGACTCACAGTCTTCGACATCGAAGCTGAAGCAAGCGTCGAACAGTGGAAGGATGCTCGTGAGATGCGGGTAGTTTCTCAGGGAATCCCAGTTGTAGTATGTACATCGCGCTCGGGGGAAGGACGCTCGCAACAACTCGACGGCTTCTGAATGCAGTGCCTCGCCTTTGATCACGATGATCTCGTCGAAGCTATCCCGGCCATGTTGCTCCGCAAGCGAGCGAATGTAATCCGTCATGCGGGTAGCCACGAGCGACGGCGAGACCCGTGTGGCAGCCTTGGTCCAGACAGTATTCGACGGCTTGTCGAGTACGACTTCTGCGTGCGCGCCTAGCGCGCGAACTGCTTGAGCAATCGCATTCTCATAACCGAAGAAACTCGGGCTCATGATCAGCACGCGCTTCCCTGCGAGCGAGCGTTGAGTGGTGTTCATATGTTTGCAATTTTGGCCGGTACGCCGACCGCCAGCGCTCCTTCGGGGATGGATGTGACCACGACTGCGTTGGCACCCACGCGGGCGCCGCGCCCAAGCTGGACCCCGCCAAGCACCTTTGCTCCGGCACCGATGGTTACGTTGTCGTCCAGCTTCGGGCGGGTCGCCTCGCTGTAGGCAAAGTCAAGCTCTTTCGCACCAAGTGTCACACCTTGGTAGATCACGGCATTCCTGCCGATGCTCCACGCGCCGACCACTGTGCCTTGAGTGTGAGGAAAGTAAAGCCCGGGTCCTATCTCGCAGCGCGCGGCAATCTCGATGCCGAATATGATGAAGTTCAGCATTGAGAGCGCTTTGCTGGCTGCTCCCCAGCCGCGTCGGTGACAGCTGTGCGCCAGCCGGCAGAGCAGGACCGGCGCAAAGCGCGGAGATAGCACCTTGACCCATAAGCGCCAGCCACCCGAGATGGACGTATTGCCCTCCAGAGACAGGCCGCGCAGGAGATCCTCCCGTAGCCACGGAATCAGGCGGAACGTAGTCGCCATCGCTCAGCCCATCAGCTTTCGAGCACGCAACTCCTTATTGGCTTCTTCGAGCCGGTCAACCGGGAGCGGTTGGGTATGCACCCAAGCGGCAAACCGGCCAAGCCCTTCCTGCAGCGAAATGGCCGGCGTGAAGCCGAGTACCGAGGCGCTTGCTGTCATGTCGGCGTAGTTGTGGCGGATGTCCCCCACGCGATACTGGCCGGTGACTTGAACGTTCGGTGTCTTGCCAAGGGCGCGAGTCAGTTCCTCTGCAACCTGTCTGACGGAGCATTGAACTCCGCTGCCCACGTTGAAGATGCGGTTGATGGCGCTTTTGGACGCGACACCCATGGCGACCGCCGTGACAACGTCTTCCACGTGAACGAAGTCGCGGCTCTCTTCGCCGTCCTCGAACAGCGGAAGAGCCAGATCACGGCGAATGCGTGTCGAGAAGATGGAGAGAATGCCGGTGTACGGATTGTTCAGGGATTGGCGCTCGCCGTAGACGTTCTGGAATCGATAGATGATGTAGTCGATCCCCAGCGATTCGCAGGCAATGCGAGTCAGGTCTTCCTGCGCGTACTTGGTGGCGGCATAGATGGAGCCAGGGCGGACACGATCGCTTTCAGAGGTGGGCTTCGCCGTCAGCGTCGAGTTGCAGCGAGGGCACGCGTACTCCCAGCGATGCGCAGCCAGCGCTTCTGGCGTGCGGCTATCCGGATAGACCGGGTCCAGCCCACAGGACGTGCAATAGTAGGCGCCTTCGCCATACACCGAGCGACTCGAGGCCAGAATCACGCGCTTTACGGTGCGCGCTTTGTCTTGCGCCAAGACGTCAAACAGCAGCGCTGTGCCGTGCGTGTTGACCATGTTGTAGCGCGCGACTTCGTACATCGACTGGCCGGTGCCGGTCTCGGCGGCCAGATGCACGACGGTTCCCACGTCCTTGAGGGCGCGTACCCAGGTGTCGCGCTCGGCCACGCTACCCCGGACGAACTCAATACCTTCGGTGTTCAGCCATTCCAGGTCTGTGGGCAGTGCGCCATGAATCTGCGTCGAGAGATTGTCGAGAATCCGCAGCGTATAGCCTGCTGCCAACAGTTTTGGGGCGAGATGCGATCCGATGAATCCGGCACCACCCGTGACAAGAACGATATTCGACATATTGAATCGGTACTGATTAAATGGTTCCGGTTAGCGAGAAATACGGCTGAACATAAACTGATCGTTCCGCTTCCATTCCAGCGCACTGTCATCAAAGCGGGCCAGAACCGCCAGAACGACAAGGATGCCTAGTCCGCCACTGAATATGATCGCCGACAAGGAGTTGAAGCACACATAGATCAGGGGTACGGCGAGCCCCGCGCACAGCGCGCGATTCTTTGACGCCAGGCACAACCTAGCCAGCAAGGCCAGCAGCATGGCGTAAGAAAGTACCCCCGTCACACCGAAATTCAGATAGGCATCAATATAGAAAACGGTGTTCGCAGACCCCGTCTCCGTTTCATTCTGCCCCCACTCGAATGCGAAGATCTCGCGCTCCAGATTGAGGCTGGGCCGGCCAGTCAAGTACGCAATGATACCAATCGACTGGCCGTCGACGGGTTTGGCTTTCAACTCGGTATCCAGATAACGTAACCAATCCACTGCAGATGCATATGGAATATACAAAATGCGGTTGACGACATAGAGGGCTTGGCTGTCGCTTCCCTGGAAAAGGTTGTACTCGTCAGGAACGGATGCGGCGGCTTCGGCCGATGCCGGTTCGTCTCCCTCCTTGCTTAGGCCGCCCCGCGCGGCAAAGGAAACGACGGTGATGGCAACAATGAGCGCAATGCCGATCAGATAGACAAGCTTCTTGCAGTTTGAGTTATAGAACACAACGATGAGCGGGATTAGCGCCGTGATGCTCAGGCTCTTCTCCAGCGTCAGCGCCAGTGTGAACAGGAACGCCACTAGCACGTAGTAACGATACCTGGACTGCTTGAGGAACAGGATGCTCAAGACCAATGGCATGAGCGACGAGATGTTGATCGCATACCAATAGAGCAGCGCACGTTCCGCGCCTGTTCGTGTGCGCAGGAATGTCTCGCGCAACTGCGCAATCTGATCAAGGGAGGCCCCCTGCAGCGATGCAATCATGGCGATCCCCGGTGCGGTTGCTGCAGAGTACGCGATCATGCCGAAGTAGAGAATCAGCACCACCAGACAGAAGTACTGCCAAGATACGCGCACATGTAGCCGCCGGGTCCATGCGTCGATTGCCGCCGGGGTCCACAGAAGGTGGAACGCGAGGAGATATGTAGCCATCGCAATCAACGACAGCGTCAGCATCTCCCCATCGTTTCCGTTGTTCCGGAGCAGAAATCCCAGCATGCTCGGGATCGCATAGAAAATCAGCGTTCCCACTACGGGCAGCAGATAGAGACGACGAAAGTGCAGCAAGCCGAGCATATGCGGCTATCCCAGTCTGCGTTTGAGTGCGTACTTTGCATACGGCACCATCTTGCACGTCAGCCAGGACAGGCCCGGCACCCATCGGTTAGCGACCGCGAAAGCGTGCAGGGCGCGGTATCGACTTGATCCGGGCGCGAGGTCAACACAGCGTTTCGCGAGCTGCGCCGCAATCTGCGAGCTCTTCGTCAGTTGCCGGAATGCCTCGCCGGCGATGTAGCGAGCCTTCCCTTGCCTGCACAGTGCAGGAAGATCCTTGAACTCCGGATTTTTCTCGACGACCAGATCCAGCGCGTAGAGCGATTCGTCCAACAGTTCCAAGGTGCGATCGCTGGCACCGAAGCCATGCTTGCGATACCGTCCCAGGACTTCATTGACCTTGATGACCTTGCCGCGCAGCGCAACCTCAATATAGAACTGCCAATCGCTGACCCAAGGCAGGCGTTCGTCGAAGCCGCCCTCGGGGATGGCCTCGGGACGGACCATGACCGACGAGGCGCCCGCGATACCGCCCTTCAGGATGATGTCGCGGTAGGACTGAATGTCTTCGCGGGCATGCTGGTCGGTTACGAAAATGGTCTCGTTCGACCTGGACTCGAAGATGTCGACTGGGTGATAGCACAGCGCAGCTTCAGGGTTCGAGCGGAATGCCTCGACTTGTTTCGAGACCTTGCCGGGCAGGAAGAGGTCGTCGCCACCCATGACGGCGATCAGGTCCCCGGTGCAGCCGAACAGGGCCACGTTGCTGTTTCCGGTAATCCCGAGGTTCGTTGGGTTGAGGATCGGCTTGACGCGCCCAGGATAGCGGGCGGCATACTCCTCAAGAATCCGGGGGGTATCATCGGTCGAAGCGTCGTCGGCGACGACAATCTCCAGCTGCGGATAGTCTTGCGACAGGATGCTGTCCAACGTCTCGCGGATGAAATGCGCCTGATTATATGTAATCACCATTACGGAAACCAGTGGTTCCGCCGGGAGTGGCTTGAAATTCGACGTCACGAGCGTTTCTTCAGGGAAAGGATGCGCCAAGGGCGCAGGACGACTACAGAGAATGCGAGCGCTGCCACTACGCTAAGTCCGCTGCGCATCCAGTCGACGAGAGTGGCATGCCAATTGAGCGCGATGGTCAGCACGACCGGGATGGCCGCAAAGAGGCACAGGAGATGGTTGCTCCTGAGATAAGGACCATATGCTCTTAATCGGGGAATGTACACCGCCACGAACAGCCAGTAGCCAGCGTAGGCGGCCAGGTAGACGATGCCGATATGCTCCGGCAGTGCCTGTCCGGTATCGCGGACCACCCAGATGCCGATCCAGAACAGTCCGTACCATAGCAGTTCACTGGCGAGAAAAAGCCGGCTGTGCCCGCGCGCCAGCAACGGCATCGCAAAAATAAAGCCCGCTACCTTCAAAAGGTCGGCAGCAAGCATCCAGCGAATGATAGAGGCTGCATCGCTGAACGCCGACGAGTAAAGGAGTTCGATCACGAGGCCGCGCGCGGCGATCATCACGCACACCAAGGGAACGAATGCTGCCAGAACGAGCTTCAGCACGGCCTGGAGCAGATTGCGTTCCTCTTCGATGGTGTTGCAGGCCGCCAGCTTGGGCAGATAGACATTCGAGAGCGCGCTCAGCAGCGTCAACACATACATCATGCAGATCGTCCAGGCGGCATCGAAGACGCCAGCTGCATCGAGCCCCAGACGCTGGATCAGCATGCGGCGGATCAGTAGTCCCGAGCCAGTAGCCAATGCAGCGCTGACCAGCGAGGATGTACCCACTTGCAGGAACTCGCGAGCCACGGTCCGGTCAAGCGCAGAAGTGGCAAGGTTCCGAGATGGCAGGAGGCCGCGTCGGCGGGCGGACTGCCATGCATAGGCCGCACCCACCAGGAGCGACATGCACAAGGCCATGGCGTTGACGAGGGTACGCCATTCAGCTGGCGCGAAGTAGCCGGAAGCGACGACCGCAAGCAGCGTACCGGCCGCTGCGATTTGCGTGCCTGCGATGCCACCATGACGACCGCCGCTTGCCTGCACGCCCATGAAGAAAAAGAACAGGATGCCGGCGACCGCCGCCCCGATGGCGATGGCCAAGTGTGCCGCTGCCCAGTGAATGCCAGGCAGCAACGTTTGCGCTCCGAACACGCACACGATCGCTAGGAGCATCGCAGTCAGAACGCAGCCCGCAGTGACCAGGCGTGCGAGTGTCCAGAAGCGGATCGGGTAGCTCGGCGTGCTGCGCGCCAAAGACTGCGTATACGCTGTTTGGCCCCCCCAAGACCCAATGGTGGTCGCGGTCTGCTGCACTTGTCGGAGCATGGAAAACACGGCGACGCCTGCGGGGCCCGTCTGGACGGCCATGATCTTCAATGCCAAGGCACCCAAGCCGAGCGACGTGATCGTGCCCAGCCCCGTGATCAGGAGTGCCTTAAAGATTTGCAGCATGCGGCTCAGCGGGCCGTGGCCCCAATTTCTACGACGGCGCGCTGTACAGCCTCAGCGATTTGCAGGACTTCCTGCTCTGTATGGACGGGCGAAAGCGGAAGGCTCAACGTCTGGGCGTGGATACGGTCCGAGATCGGCAGGTCCAGCTTGCCCAGCGCAGTAGCTGAGTAGGCGCCTTGACGGTGCGGCGAGGTCGGGTAGTGAATGGCCGTACCAATACCCATTGCGGAGAGTGCGGCTTGCAGCTGGTCCCGCGCCGGATGCCGGACGGTAAAAAGATGCCAGACGGGGTCGATACCCTGGGGCACTGCCTGCAGCGTCAGCGGCAGATTTGCCAATTCGCGGGTATAGATGGCGACCAGACGCTGGCGGATGGCGTTATCGGCATCCAGTTGGCGGAGTTTTACGCGGAGCAGAGCCGCTTGCACTTCATCCAGGCGCGCGTTGAAGCCGGCTGCTTCATGAACGTACTTCTTCTGCGATCCATAGTTCGACAGCATGCGGATGCGCTGTGCCAACTCCGGGTCGGACGTTGTCACTGCACCGCCGTCGCCGAGTGCCCCGAGGTTCTTGCCGGGATAGAAGCTGAAGGCCGCGGCATCCGCCAAGCTGCCCGTGCACTTACCGTGATAACGCGCGCCGTGCGATTGGGCAGCGTCTTCGATGACCTTGAGCCCCTGTGCGCTCGCGATCTCCAGGATCGGATCCATGTCGGCCGGTTGTCCATATAGGTGCACCGGAATGATTGCTCGGGTACGCGGGGTGATCGCGGCGGCGATCAGTCCAGGATCTAGATTGCACGTATCTTCACGTGGCTCGACAGGAACTGGCGTCGCTCCGGCAAAGGTCACGGCCAGCCAGGTCGCGATGAACGTGTTCGACGGAACAATGACCTCATCGCCGGGCCCGATCGACATTGCGCGCAGGATTAGGTGCAGCGCATCAAGGCCATTGCTCACGCCGATGCAATGTTGGGCATCGCAATAGGCGGCGAACTCAGCCTCGAACGCCTCGCACTGCTTGCCGTGGATGAACCAGCCTGCGTCGAGTACTTCGGTGAATGCAGCGAGAAGCTCCGCACGCTGTCGGTGATTGACGGCGCCAAGCTCTAGAAACGGGATAGTGGGTTGTGCCGTGTTCGTCATTGTGTTGCTCTTGCGGTCAGGGGCAGATATTTGGCGTAGCGCTCGCGCACCTGGAGATAATTGGTTTTAGGCAAGATGTAGAAACGGTCGAGCTCGGTCTCGGATTGGAGACGCGCGCCGAAGCGCTCGTGGAACTTCCAGACTTGGGTGTTGGCTTGCCGGACGTCGAAGTGCGCTTGTGCGAAACCCAGTTCCCCAAAGGCGTACTCGTAGACCAGCAGCGCCGACTCGACGGCTGCGTTTTGCGGACTGCCTTCGCGCAGAATCCAACTCCCCCAGCAGAAGCTGTCGCCTTGGCGGTCGTAGAGGCGCACGGTACCCAGGGGTTTGCCGGCTTTGTCTTCGATGATGAAGTAAGCCTGCCCGGCGCCCTGCTGGTACGCCTCCAGCCATGCTTCCTGCGCGGCGAGGTCACTATTGGTCTTCGACAGATGCTTGCTAAGCCGCTCGTTGGAGCGGAGTGCGAGAATAAATGCTGCATCGCGCACGGCAGCGTCGCGCAAATTGATCGAGCGGCCGATGATCTCCGGCTTGCGCAGGATGACTGGGCGATCGAACGCCTTGGCGAGCGCGTCGAATTCAGCTCGATCGCGGATATAGTCCGCCGGATCGTACATCTTGCTGGCCAGCACCAGCAGGACACAATCCTCGGAGAAGTCAAACATTTCCCGCCAGATCATCGGGCCGAGGTACAGGCCAAGATCCGGGCGATCGAGCGTCACTTCTTCCGTGTGAGTGCCGTCGTCGAGGAAGAACTTGCAGTGGCCTTGTACACACACTGCGATCTGTTCCAAGTCGGCGTGCGCGTGAAATCCCCGGCGCACACCATCGGCGGTGCCGAAGATGTAGTAAGCACGCGCGACGGGGAACGGCACGTTGGCGCCGTGTTCAAGCGCAATCAGCGAGCCCCGCGTATCTCCCTTGATGTCGAACTGAACTGTCCGGGCGTTAGGCAGCGCCGTCTGATGGAGTGTGGATTGCATGCTCGCGGCGGTGGGAGTCTAGGCAGTGATCGAGAGAGCGTTCCCAAGCTTCGGGAACCATGCCGAACATCGATTCGAGTTTGGCGAGTGACAGGCGGGAATTGGCGGGTCGGGCCGCCGGTGTTGGGTATTCCACGGCAGGAATCGGCTCGACGGCCACCCCGGTGATGCCTGAGCGTTGTAGGATGGCTTCGGCAAAGCCGTGCCAGCTTGTGCTGCCGCTACTGGTCAGGTGATAGACGCCACCGTGGGCTGTCCACCAGGCCGGATCAGCTTGCGCGCTGCCGCGTCCGCGGGCGATGACATGGGCGGTCAGGTCAGCAATGGAGCGTGACCACGTGGGCGCGCCGATTTGGTCAGAGACGACACGCAACTGCGGGCGCTCCTTGGCCAGCCGTTGAATCGTGACCAAAAAATTCTTGCCGCGCGCGCCGTATACCCAGCTGGTGCGAAAAACCAGGGCTGCCGGATTGGCGCCCAATGCGTTGTGCTCGCCCGCTAGCTTGGAGGCGCCGTAGACGTTCAGCGGATTGGTGGCGTCGGTTTCCGTGTAGGCACCATCTTTGCGGCCGTCGAACACGTAATCGGTTGAGTAGTGGATGAACACAGCTTGCGAGCGCTTGCACTCCTCAGCGAGGACACCCGGAAGGTCGGCGTTGAGCAGGAATGCCGCGTCCCGCTCCTGTTCCGCCTTGTCCACGGCAGTGTAGGCGGCAGCATTGACGACGATCGACGGCTCGATGCTGCGGATCAGCGCGCGCACTGCGTCCAGGCGGGACAGATCCACCACCGAGCGATCGACACTGATGATTTCCCCCAGTCCTTGCAGGCTGCGCAGCAGTTCCCAGCCAACTTGGCCGGTCGTGCCAGTCACGACGATGCGGGGACGCGAGTGCATGGTCATGCGAAGACCTCTGCGCCGGTAAACGCTGCCGCTGCTGCATCTTTGGCGGCTAGGATTGGCTCCGCGCCCGCCAGTGGCCAGTCGATGGCGATCGTCGGATCGTTCCATACAACGGACCGCTCGTGCTCCGGGTACCAATAATCGGTCGTCTTGTAGAGAAATTCGGCTGTCTCGCTCAAGACCAGAAAGCCGTGGGCGAAGCCCGGCGGAACCCAAAGTTGACGTTTATTCTCTGCCGAGAGACGGACGCCGGCCCATTTGCCGAAGGTCGACGAAGACTTGCGCAAATCGACAGCAACGTCAAAGACTTCCCCGGAAATCACGCGGACCAGCTTCCCCTGGGCATGCTCGATCTGATAGTGCATGCCACGCAGAACGCCCTTGCGGGACATCGAATGGTTGTCCTGCACGAAGGGCGTGCTGACACCGGTCACGGCTTCGAATTCCCGACCGTTGAAGCTCTCGAAAAAGAAGCCGCGGCTGTCACCGTAGACCTTGGGCTCGAGGATAAGCACGCCCGGGAGGGTGGTTTCTGTGACGTTGAGGTTCATCGAGGGACATCCTCCGCGACAAGCTGGCGGAGATAGGCGCCATAGCCGTTTTTGGCGAGCGGCGCGGCGAGTTTCTGGACTTGCTCTAGATCAATCCATTGCTGGCGGAACGCAATCTCTTCGGGGCAGGCAACCATCAAGCCCTGGCGGCGCTGCAGCGTTGCGATGAACGTCGCGGCCTCAATGAGCGAGTCGTGCGTGCCAGTGTCGAGCCATGCATAGCCGCGCCCCATGATCTCCACTTCCAGAGTGCCGCGCTCGAGATAGCGTTGATTGACTTCGGTGATCTCGAGTTCGCCGCGCGCGGACGGCTTGACGTCTGCAGCGATCTGGCAGACGTCCGAGTCATAAAAATACAGACCGGTGACCGCGTAATTCGAGCGCGGCTTGACGGGCTTCTCTTCCAGCGAGACCGCGCGCATGTCGCCGTCAAACTCGACCACGCCATAGCGCTCCGGGTCGTGGACATGGTATGCGAAGACGGTGGCGCCAGTGGTCTGCGCACTGGCCCGGCTCAACTGCTTCACCAGATCGTGGCCGTAGAAGATATTGTCCCCAAGGATGAGGGCAGAGGGATCGCCGTCGACAAAGTCTTTGCCGATGATGAAAGCCTGTGCGAGCCCGTCCGGGGATGGCTGGACTGCGTACTGCAGATTCAGCCCCCATTGGCTGCCGTCGCCCAGCATCTCGAAGAACCGCGGAGTGTCCTGCGGCGTTGAGATGATGAGAATGTCGCGAATACCCGCCAGCATGAGCGTGCTGAGTGGGTAATAAATCATCGGCTTGTCGTATACCGGAAGCAACTGCTTCGACACCGAGTGGGTGATCGGATACAGTCGTGTCCCCGAGCCGCCTGCGAGGATGATGCCTTTGCGTGCCATGGAAAGTCCGATTGGTTAGCGGCGACTGCCGTAGTTCACGTCGACCCACTCCCGATAGGCCCCAGACATCACATCCGCAACCCATTCCTGATTCTCGAGGTACCACTCGACGGTTTTGCGCAGGCCAGTCTCGAACGTTTCTGCCGGTTTCCAATTCAACTCACGCTCGAGTTTTCGTGCGTCGATCGCGTAGCGTCGGTCATGGCCGGGGCGGTCTCTTACGAAAGTAATTTGTTCGCGATATGAGCCGTGGGCGCGCGGTTTAAGGGTATCGAGCAGGTCACAAAGCGTATGAACGACTTCAAGATTGTTCTTCTCATTCCAGCCGCCCACGTTGTAGACCTCGCCGACCGTGCCCGCTTCCAGCACGCGTCGGATCGCGGCACAGTGGTCGCCGACGTAGAGCCAATCCCGTACGTTTAGACCATCGCCATACACGGGCAGGGGCTTGCCCGCCAACGCATTGGCGATCATGAGAGGGATGAGCTTCTCGGGGAAGTGATACGGGCCGTAGTTATTCGAGCAGTTGGTCGTAAGAACCGGCAGCCCATAAGTATGGAAGTACGCGCGAACCAAATGGTCCGAGCCCGCTTTCGAAGCCGAATAGGGGCTGTTGGGGGCGTAGGGTGTGGTTTCCGTAAAGGGGGCGTCGTCCGGCCCCAGGGAGCCATAGACCTCATCCGTGGAAACGTGATGGAAGCGGAAATTTGCGCGTGCCGCGCCCTCCAGCCGGTTCCAGTAGGCGCGCGCAGCTTCCAGCAGCGTGAACGTTCCGAACACGTTCGTTTGCACGAAATCCGCCGGGCCGTGGATTGACCGGTCCACGTGGCTTTCTGCCGCAAAATGCACGATCGCCCGTGGTGCGTGCCGGGTCAGCAGCTCGTCCATCGACGCGCGATCACAAATGTCCGCGCGCACGAACGTATGCCGGGCATCTCCCTCCAGCGACGCTAGGGTCTTCAGATTGCCGGCATAGGTCAGTTTGTCGACATTGACCACCGGCTCATCGGAACCACGCAGCCAGTCCAGAACGAAGTTGGCGCCGATAAATCCAGCACCGCCTGTAATCAAAATCATGCGATTGTCGGGTGAACGTTGCGCGCAGAGGCTGAAGTCAAAGAATGGCTGCGCAGTGGGGGAAGAGTCGGACGGCTCATACAAGCCAGCCGAGTATTATAAAGGGTCAAAGGTTAGAATCCGAAACCACTTGTAACATTCCGCACACTGTATGTCTTTACAGGTGCTGAGAACTCATGACCCAACTGAACCCCACCATCTTCAAAGCCTACGACATCCGCGGCATCGTCGAAAAAACAGTCGATGCGGAAACCGCACGTCTCATCGGCCGCGCTTTCGGCTCCGCAGCACGCGCCAAGGGCGAATCCGCCGTCGTCATCGGCCGTGACGGTCGCCTGTCCGGCCCTAATCTGCTCGCAGCGCTGGCAGACGGCCTGCGCGCGAGCGGCGTCGATGTGATCGATCTGGGCCTCGTGGCCACGCCGATGGTGTACTTCGGCACGAACATCGAGCTGGCTGGCCGTCGCGCCACGTCGGGCGTGATGGTCACGGGCAGCCACAATCCGCCCGACTACAACGGCTTCAAGATGGTGCTGGCTAGCCAGGCCATCTACGGCGAACAGATTCAAGCTCTGCGCACGCGCATCGAGCAGGGCGATTTCACTGAAGGCGCGGGCGCGTACGTACAGGTGGACATCCGCCAGCAATACATCGACCGAATTATCTCGGATGTCAAGGTGAGCCGCCCGATGAAGATTGCCGTGGACTGCGGCAACGGCGTGGCAGGCGCTTTTGCGCCGGAGTTGTTCCGCGCGATGGGCTGCGAGGTGACGGAGTTGTTCTGCGAGGTGGATGGCCATTTCCCGAATCACCATCCGGACCCGGCCCACGTCGAGAACCTGCAGGACCTCGTGCGCACGCTGCAGACCACGGATTGCGAACTCGGCCTCGCGTTCGATGGCGACGGCGACCGCCTGGGCGTGGTGACCAAGGACGGTCAGGTCATTTTCCCTGACCGCCAGTTGATGCTGTTCGCGCAGGAAGTCCTGTCGCGTAACCCGGGCGGCGAAATCATCTTCGACGTGAAGTGCACGGGCAAGCTGGCGCCGTTCATCCGTGAGCACGGCGGCAAGGCCACGATGTGGAAGACGGGCCATTCGCTCGTCAAGGCCAAGCTGAAGGAAACGGGCGCTCCGCTGGCCGGCGAGATGAGCGGCCACATTTTCTTCAAGGACCGTTGGTACGGTTTCGATGACGGTCTGTACACGGGCGCGCGCCTGCTAGAGATCGTCTCGCGTCTGGCCGACCCGAGCGCTACGCTCAACGCGCTGCCGAACTCGCACTGCACGCCAGAGCTGCAGCTGAAGTGTGCCGAGGGTGAATCGTTCGAGCTGCTCGACAAGATCAAGGCCAATGCCACGTTTACCGGCGCGAAGGAAGTCAACCGCATCGATGGCGTGCGCGTGGAATACGAAGATGGCTTCGGCTTGGCGCGTCCGTCCAACACCACGCCGGTGGTGGTGATGCGCTTCGAGGCCGACAACGATGCCGCGATGACGCGTATTCAGGGCGAATTCCGCCGCGTGATCCTGGCCGAAAAGCCGGACGCGCAACTGCCGTTCTGACCGCACGGTTCGCACTCATGAAGTTGGGGGAAGGGATGACGGCATGCGCGTGCTGATCGTCAAGGTTTCGTCGCTTGGCGATGTGGTGCATTGCACGCCGGTCGTGGCCGATATCCTGCGTGCGTATCCGGATGCCGAGATCGACTGGGTGGTCGAGGAGGGTTTCGCCGGCATCGTCCGTATCGTGCGCGGTGTGCAGGGCGTGATTCCGTTCGCGCTGCGGCGTTGGCGCAAGTCGCTCGGCTCCGGCAGGACTTGGGGCGAGGTGGCGGCGTTCCGTCGCGCGTTGCGATCCAAGTCGTACGACGCGGTGCTCGACACGCAAGGCCTGATCAAAACGGCGCTCGTTGCGGCGCAGGCCAAGCTGGTGCCGGGTGGTTTCGTGGCGGGCTTCGGCAATCGGACGGAAGGCGCCGGCTATGAGCCGCTTGCCAAGCTGTTCTACCAACGCAAGGTCGAAATGGAACCGCACATCCACGTGGTCGAGCGCTCGCGCCGCATGGTGGCGGAAGCGCTCGGTTACGCGCTGCCTGACGCCATCGACTTCGGTTTGCAGCCGCC
The DNA here is from genome assembly GCF_056280165.1 of Ralstonia sp. 110700041-2. NCBI lineage: Bacteria > Pseudomonadati > Pseudomonadota > Betaproteobacteria > Burkholderiales > Burkholderiaceae > Ralstonia > Ralstonia sp. 110700041-2. The sequence goes on from NZ_JBSFAI010000024.1 coordinate 17,630, forward strand.
CGCCGACTTGCCCTTCAATCTGCCACGTCCGTACGTGGCGCTGGTGCATGCGACTTCGCGCGCCGACAAAGGGTGGCCGCTCGAGGCGTGGGTGGATGTGGCACGCGCGCTGCTTGCCCGCGACTACGCCATCGCCCTGCCGTGGGGCAGCGAGACCGAGCGACGCACGAGTGAATCCATCCGCGAGGCTATCGTCGCGGCGGTGCCGGGTACGGTCGGACGCGTGGTGATTCCGCCGCGCATGTCGCTTCCCGATGTGACGGCATTTCTCGCTCATGCGACTGCGGTGGTGGGTGTGGACACCGGCCTCGTGCACATTGCGGCCGCGCTGTGCAAGCCGACCGTGGCGCTCTACAACTTCACCACGTCCTGGCGCACGGGGGGGTACTGGACGCCCAACGTGCACGACCTCGGCAGCGCCGAGGCCCATCCCACCAGCGCGCAGGCGCTCGATGCGCTGCGTGCGCTGGGTGTGCTCTGATGCTGCGCGTTCTATATCGCTGGTTGTGGCGCATTGCGCTGCCGTTCGCATTGCTGCGCCTGTGGTGGCGCGGCCGCAAGGAGCCCGGTTATCGACAGCATGTCGGCGAGCGGCTTGGCTTCTATCCGCCGCGCCCGAATCCTGACCGTCCGTTGCTGTGGGTGCACGCCGTGTCCGTTGGCGAGACGCGCGCCGCGCAGCCGCTGATTGATGCCCTGTTGGCGCGCTTTCCGCACCACGCTGTCCTGCTGACGCACATGACGCCGACGGGCCGCCGCACGGGCGCTCAATTCGCGGCACAACGCAACCGCCGCGTCATCCAGGCGTATCTTCCGTACGATTTGCCGAGCGCAGTCGATCGGTTTCTGCGGCATTTCCAACCGCGCCTTGGCCTGCTGATGGAGACCGAGATCTGGCCGGTGCTGATCGAGCGCGCCTATACGGCCGGTGTGCCGATGGTGCTCGTCAACGGGCGCCTGTCTGCGCGCAGTCACCAGCGTACCGCGCGCCTGGGTGACGCGGCGCGCCAGACGTACGCGCAGCTCGCCGCCGTGCTGGCCCAGACGCCCGACGACGCCGATCGCTACCGCTCGCTCGGCGTGCCGCGCGTGCGGGTGACCGGCAACCTGAAGTTCGACATCACGCCGCATGTGGACCAGATCATGGCCGGACGTGCGTTGCACGACGCGCTACGTGGCCGATCGGTATGGGTGGCCGCCAGCACGCGCGAGGGCGAAGAAGCGTTGCTGCTTGACGCGTGGCAGGCGCATCGCGCGCAGCATGTCGGGCGCCGGCATGCGTTGCTGATTCTTGTGCCGCGTCACCCGCAGCGTTTTCATGAAGTGGCCCAGGCTGCCGAACGCGCGGGCTTGCGTGTCGTGCGTCGCAGTGCGTTGTCGGTGTCTGCAGCAGGCGTGACGGAGTCCGATCAACTTGCCGACGCCGACGTTTTGCTCGGGGACTCGATGGGCGAGATGGCACTGTATTACGCGGCTGGCGAAGTGGCGTTCATCGGCGGCAGCCTGCTTCCGCTCGGGGGGCAGAATTTGATCGAGGCCTGCGCGGTCGGCACACCCGTGGTCATCGGCCCGCATACCTTTAACTTCGCGCAGGCGACTCGCGATGCAGTTGCCGCGGGTGCGTGCGAGCAGGTAGGAGATGCCGCTGCGGCGATACGTGTGATCGACGCGTGGCTGTCCGATGCCGATGCGCGCGAAGCCGCATCACGTGCCGCGCTGGCGTTTGCCGCCACACACGGCGGTGCGACGGCGCGCACGGTGGAGGCGGTGGCATCCCTGGTCTTGCCAACGCTGTAACGCTGTGTACGTCCGGCACGAAACGTGCGAACTCATGGCGAGCCGGGCAGACTAATGACTCTTCGTGTAGTTTGCATTCCGTCACCGTTCACGATCTGTTCATGTCCCAACCGAATCGACCCAAGCCGAGCCTGCTGCAAACGCCGCGCCGCGTGGTGCTGACCGCCGTGGCGCTGGCCGCAATGACCGCCGCCACCATCATCGGTGCCGGCTGCATGACGCCAACGCCTTCATCGTCGCCCGCTGCAGCCGCCCCCGCTGCCGCGTCAGCGTCCGCCGCTGCAACCAAACAGACTCCTGCCAACGCCGCACCCAATACGGGCCAGGCGTCGCTCGCCCAAGCGCAGGGCGAAGGCCGCTCGCGGTTCGTGCTCGTGCGCTGGCAAGAGTCGGGCGCTGCGCCCAAGGAATTGCCCTCCGCCGAAGGCGACGATACTGACCCGGCTGCGCAGCCGATTTCCATCGAATTCAGTGGCGGCCTGGAGGCGGCCAACGGCGTGGTGTCCGGCTACTCGGGCTGCAATCGCTTCTCGGGGCCGTATGAGAAGCTCGCCTCGGGCATGCGCTTCGGCAACCTGGTGTCGACGCGCATGGCGTGCGACCCGGCGCGTACGGAGCTGGAGACAGCGTTCCTGGAGGCGCTCAAATCGCCCTTGGCGACCGTCGGTATGCAGCCTTCGGCCAGCGGCACGCAGGGCCGCCAGGTTATCTGGAAAACGACCAGCGGCGCGCTGCTGCAGTTTGCCGAGCGCCCGCTGCCGCCGCGCGGCCAGACACATTGATCAGCGTTTGGCCGATTTGCCCGTTGGTTTCGCCGATTCAAGTTTGGTGCTTGCCGGCGGCAACGCAGTGATATCGCTCGAACCGTTGGCCGTGAGCAGCGTGTTCACCTGGATCACGTCTCCCTCAGTCAACGAGCCGGCTGCAGACTTCAGCCGCAGCCCGTTGACGATGGTGTCATAACGCGCGCGTGCCAGATCGCGCCGCGCCTGAAACAGCTGCGCCTGCGAATTCAGCACGTCGGTGCCGATGCGCACGCCCACACCGTAGGCGAGCTGGTTGGAGTCGTACGCTGTACGTGCCGACAGCTCGGCCGCTTCCAGTGCCTTGACCTGCGCCAATCCGGCAATCACGCCGATATAGGCTTGCCGTGCGCCTTGTTCGGCAGAGCGCCGGGCAAATTCAAGATCGTTTGCGGCCTTGGTTTCCAGCGCGATGTTTTCACGCACGCGCGACTGGATCGCACCGCCTGCAAAGATCGGGATCGACACCTGCACGCCAATCTGTGAACTGTCGAAGCGCGCGCCGCCGGGCAGCGACGGCAGGTATTGGTTGCCGCTGGCATTGGTGTGGCCGGTCTGCGCCACGAGGTCGACCGAAGGCAGATGGCCCGCGGTGGCCTTCTTCACATCGCGCTCTGCACTTTGCAGGTTGTATTGCGCCAGTGCCACCTGCAGGTTGCTGCTGCGCGCCTGTTCCACCCAGGGTTCTGCTGAAGCCGGTTCCGGCTGGGGGATCGTGACGCCCGTGCGCACGCCGGCCAGCGTGCCAACGGGCTCCCCGATGATCTGCTTGAGCGCCGATTGCTTGATCTCAAAGTCGCTGCGTGCTGCGATGACGCTGGCGTCGATCGCGTCGCGGCGGGCCTGTGCGTCGTTCGCGTCGGTGATGTTGGCGTTGCCGACGTCGAAGTTGCGGCGAGCCTGTTCGTACTGCTGCTGGATCGCATCGCGCTGCGCGGTGGCGAGCTGCAGCGTGTCCTGCGCGTTGAGCACGTCAAAGTAGGCCCGCGCCGTGCGTGTGATGAGGTCGAGCTGCGCCTGCGCGAGCGAAGCCTCGGCGGCCTGCGCGGCAATCTCGCCTTGCTTGTAGGTTTCCCAGCGGTCCCAGCGGAAGAGCGGCTGCGACAGTGACAGCGTCCAGCCCGTCGAAGAGAACGTCTTGTTGAATTCGGCCGGAGCGGTTTGATCGAAGATGATGCGCGTGGAGCTCCAGGCGCCGCCGATCTGCGGTAGCAAACCAGCGCGGCCTTGCGTGAGCTTCTCGCGTTGCGCCAGCGACTGCGCGCGCGCCGATGCGAATTGCGGATCGTTGGCCAGCGCGGCGCGGTAGGCGGAGAGGAGGTCGGTTGCAGCGGCCGTGTTCGGTTGGGTCTGCGCCCACGCGAACATCGGCATCATCGAACAGCACAGCACAACAAGCGAACCGCGCGCGGCCATCCGCGTGCGGCTACTGCGAGCAACAGTCATAAAGCCCCCGAGCGAGGAGGAAACGTTCGCGTTCGGAAGGCAGCGCGGGCGCGTCAGGCCCTGTTCAGTGCCTGTGGAGCGTGAACAGGGCTTTGCCCGGCGGCGGCTTCCCCAATCAGTACGTCGCCATCTGCGGGTCCACCTGGTGAGCCCAGGCGTGGACGCCGCCTTGCAGGTTGTAGACACGCGCGGCATCAAAGCCGCCTTGCGTGATCAGATACTGCGCAACCTGCGCACTGCGTCCGCCGTGGTGGCAGATGCAGACGATGTCTTGGTCAGCATTCAGCTCGCTGGCACGCCCCGGGATCTGGTCCATCGGAATGTGCGTGATGCCAGGAATGGCACAGATTTCCACCTCCTCCGTCCAGCGCACGTCGAGCAGGACGGGCTTCGCGCGCGATGCGTCGGCGAGCCATTGGGCGAGGGCGGTGGGAGCGAGCTGCTGCATGATGATTGGGGGCCGAGAGGGATCAGAAGCGGAAGGACGACGGCGCGGGAACACCCACCAGCGGCGTCACATACGTCTCGAACAGGTTGCGCGTCTGATATTCGGTGTTGGAGATGCGCGTGATGAGCTGCGCTTCCATGACCGGCGCGCCGCCCACGAAGATCGACAGGCGGCCACCCACCTTGAGCTGATTGAGCAGCGCTTCCGGCACGGCGGGCACCGAGCCCGACACGCAGATGACGTCATACAGGCCGTCGCCCCAGCCTTGCGCGCCGCTGGCCTCGACCACGTCGACGTTAGTGACGCTATTGCGCGAGAGATTGTCACGGGCGAAGGCGACGAGTTCCGGCACGATGTCGAGCGTGGTGACCTGGCGGCCGCGATGGGCCAGCAGGGCGGCCATATAGCCGGAGCCCGCGCCGACTTCCAGCACGTCTTCGTGCTTGCGCACGGCCAGCTCTTGCAGCACGCGGGCTTCGACGCGCGGAGCCAGCATGTTCTGGCCGCTGGCCAGCGGGATTTCCATGTCGACGAAGGCCAGCGCGCGATATGCCTCGGGCACGTAGTGTTCGCGCTTGACGACGCTGAGCAGGTCGAGAACGTCGGTATCGAGCACGTCCCAAGGACGGATTTGCTGCTCGATCATGTTGAACCGGGATTTTTCGATGTCCATGGGCATGCCTTCCACGCGGAGCGAGTGATGCGAATGAGGGTTTGACGACAAACCCGGCATTTTAGCAAGTCCGGAAGACATTCCGGCAGACGTTGTCATGACGAGGCGCCTTCGTCGGGGTTGTTGGCCCGCTCCGGGAGTGTGCGCCACGGCTGCGCTGTGAGGGCAGGTGGAGGTGGAATCAATGCGCCCGTCGCTGGATTGCGCAGCACGCCGTGCAGCAGCAGCGACACGACGTGGGTGATGAACGCCTTCGGTTCCAGCTCCCGGTGCGAGCACGGGCCGAACGAGTGCTTCCACATCATCAGGAAGATCATCGGCGCGACCATGGTCAGCGTGGTGAGATCGATGTTGACATCGCGGAATTCGCCGCGGGCCATGCCGCGTTCGAGGATGCGCGCGAACAGGCGGTCGCAGCGCTCGATGACTTCTTCGTGGTAGTACTGCGCCAGGTCAGGAAAGTTGCCCGACTCGGCCATCAGCAGCTTGGTGAGGCCCGAAGCCGGTGATTCGCCGATGAGCTCCCACCAGCCCATCAGGATCTCGTGCAGCAGCGCTTCGCTGGAGCCTTCAAAGCTGTCGATCAGGGCTTCGCCCTCGGCCAGCGCGGGCACCAAGTTTTCCTGCACCACAGCCTTGAACAGTTCTTCCTTGTTGGCGAAATACAGGTAGACCGTGCCCTTGGATACGCCGGCGGCCGAGGCCACGTCTTCCAGCCGCGTGGCCGCGTAGCCGCGCGCCACGAACAGGTTCAGCGCGGCGGCGACCAGTTCTTGCGGGCGGGCCTCTTTGCGGCGCGTCCAACGTTTGGAGGAAGACTCGGAATCTTGATCAGTCACGGCGGTAGGGTGTCAGCCAGCACACGAGGTCACTGACTCACAGATAACTTACTTTTCGGTCATTAATGTACGCATGCGGCAAGGGTGGGTCAAGCGGCTTCGGCATTGTCAATCAGACTGGGCCGCGATTGTGCTGGTGCACAATAGCGGTTTCCGCCCTGATTTCATGCACTCGGACAGCATGGACTGTCGACCTCATTGCGGCGCGTGCTGCATCGCGCCTTCCATTTCCAGCCCCATTCCTGGCATGCCGAACGGCAAGCCGGCCGGCGTGCGCTGTGCGCAACTGGATGAGGCCAACGGCTGTCGTATCTTCGGCCAGCCGGAACGTCCGGCGGTCTGCAGCAGCCTGCAGCCGGAGCCCGACATGTGCGGAGGCTCGGCCACGCATGCCATGCAGTTCCTGACCCGACTTGAAATCGCTACCGCAGCGCACTGAATTGTCATGACCGATTCCACGAAACCCGCTGTCCGTTCCAACCGCTTCCGCTGGTGGTCGGGTGCGGCCGCTGTTGCCGTGGCCATTGCCGTCACGCTCGTGGCTTGCATGCCGACCGGCTGGACCGGTGACGGCTACATCTTTTCCCGCGGCCAGATGCAGGACGCGCTTGCGCGCAAGTTTCCGTTCCAGCGGCGCTTTCTCGGCTTCTTTAACGTGACGCTGTCGAACCCGCAGGTGTCGCTCGACCCCGCGCGCAACCGCATCGCCATCCAGGCAGATGCCGTGGTGGAAAGCGGCCTGTTCCGCCAGCCGCTGACAGGGCCGCTGGCCGTCTCCAGCGGCTTGCATTACGACCCGCCCACGCATTCGATCCGACTGAATCAGCCCAGTGTTGATCGCTTCGATCTGCAGAACGTGCCCGGGGGCATCGGCCCGCAGATCAGTTCGATCGGTTCTTTGATTGCCGGGCAGTTGCTCAACGACTATGCGGTCTATACGTTCAAGCCCGAACAGCTGAAAGTGGCTGGCATTGCCGTGGAGCCCGGTACAATCACGGTTTTGCCCGAAGGCGTGCACGTCCAGGCCAAGCGGCCCTGAGTTCTGCTGCACGTCCAGCGCTTCGTTTTCCTCTTCCTTCTTTGCTTACTGCATGGATATCGCACTCGCCATCAAAGCGCTGATTCTCGGCATCGTCGAAGGCCTGACCGAGTTCCTCCCCATTTCCAGCACCGGCCATCTGATCCTCGCTGGCCAGCTGCTCGACTTCAATGACGAGAAGGGCAAGATCTTCGAGATCGTGATCCAGTTCGGCGCCATCCTGGCGGTGTGCTGGGAGTTCCGTCACAAGATCATCGACGTGATCAAGGGGCTGCCGAATGATCCGCGTCAGCAGCGCTTTGCGATCAACGTGATTGTGGCGACGATTCCTGCGATCACGCTTGCGCTAATCTTCGGCAAGGCCATCAAGGCGCATCTGTTCAACCCGATCGTGGTGGCGTCGGCGTTCATCCTCGGCGGCTTCGTGATCCTGTGGGCCGAATGGCGCGAACGCCATCGCGGCGAGACGCACGACCCGCGCGCCAATGCACTGCTCGAAGCCGCCAAGGCTGGCGCGCCACGCATTGAAACGCTGGATGACCTGCGCATCTCCGATGCCATCAAGGTGGGTATCGCACAGTGCTTCGCGCTGATTCCGGGCACGTCGCGTTCGGGCTCGACCATCATCGGCGGCCTGTTGTTCGGCCTGTCGCGCAAGGTGGCGACGGAGTTTTCATTCTTCCTGGCGATTCCCGTGATTTTTGGCGCGACGGTGTACGAGCTGTACAAATCGCGCGCGCTGCTGTCGGCGGATGATCTGTCGATCTTCGCAGTGGGTTTTGTGGCCGCATTCATCTCGGCGTTCTTCTGTGTGCGCTGGCTGCTGAAGTTCATTGCCACGCACGATTTCCGCGGCTTTGCGTGGTACCGGATCATCTTCGGCATCATTGTTCTGGCGACCGCTTATACGCACCTCATCGCCTGGCAGGCCTGAGCCACGGGCAAGCATTTCCCTTCTTCGGTGCGAGGCTTTCGCACCGTCTGCACGATCGGGCGGATTCGGACACACTGGCGGTTTCTTTAGCCAGCCGCTGATTGCCGAATCTCCCGATCATGAGTGCTCTCTTCCAGCCTTTCTCCCTGCGCGGTCTCACGCTTGAGAACCGCATCGTCATTTCGCCGATGTGCCAGTACTCGGCCGACAACGGCCAAGCCACGGCGTGGCACCACACGCATCTGGGCAGCCTGTCCCTTTCGGGCGCCGGATTGCTGATGATCGAAGCGACCGCGGTGTCGCCAGAAGGCCGCATCACCAACGGCTGCCTGGGTTTGTGGGACGACGCGACCGAAGCCGCGCTTGAGCGCACGCTGGCTGCCATTCGCCAGAATGCGCTGGTGCCGATCGGCATGCAGATCGCGCACGCGGGCCGCAAGGCTTCGAGCGCCCGGCCTTGGGAAGGCGGCGCATTGCTGGCGCTCGATGCCGGCGGCTGGGAAACGATGGGTCCCTCCCCGCTGCCACAGCGCCCTGAAGAGCGTGCTCCGCGCGAAATGACCGATGCGGACCTCGCCCGCGTGCGCGATCAATTTGTCGATACCGCGCGTCGGGCTGTGCGCTTGGGCCTATCGGCCATCGAACTGCATGCCGCACACGGCTATCTGCTGCACGAATTCCTGTCGCCGATCGCCAATCAGCGCACCGATGCCTACGGCGGTTCGCGTGAGAACCGCATGCGTTATCCGCTGGAGATTTTTGATGCGGTGCGCGCCGTGGTGCCGGACAACATTCCGGTTGGCGTGCGCGTGTCGGCCACCGATTGGGTGGAGGGCGGATGGGCGCCGGAGGATTCGGTGGTATTTGCGCAGGCACTGCGTGCGCGCGGCTGTGATTGGATCGATGCTTCGTCGGGCGGTGTGTCGCCGCTGCAGCAGATTCCGCTGTCGACCGGCTACCAGGTGCCGTTTGCCGAGAAGATCCGAAACGAGGCGGACATTCCGACCATCGCCGTCGGCCTCATCAACGAGGCGCATGAGGCGGAGGCCATCGTTGCGCAAGGGCGTGCGGATTTGGTCGCCGTGGGCCGGGCCTTCCTCTACAACCCGCACTGGGCCTGGGCGGCGGCCGCTGAGTTGGGCGCGACGGTCAAGGCGCCGCCGCAATACTGGCGCGCTTTCCCGCGCCACGCCAAGAACCTCTTCGGCGATACGCATTTCGGCGCACGCTGACTCGCGCGAGCGTGCGCGGACGTGGCTAGCCGCGCTTGCGGAAGACCACGTCCCACACGCCGTGCCCGAGGCGCAGGCCGCGTTTCTCGAACTTGGTGACAGGGCGGTAGTCGGGGCGCGGTGCAAAGCCGTCGGCGGTGTTTTCCAGCGTCGGCTCGGAGGACAGCACCTCCAGCATCTGGTGGGCGTATTCCTCCCAGTCCGTCGCGCAGTGCAGATAGCCGCCCGGTTTCAGGTGCGCCGCCAGACGTGCGACAAACGGGCTCTGGATCAGGCGCCGCTTGTTGTGGCGCTTCTTGTGCCACGGGTCGGGGAAGAACACGTGGATGCCATCCAGCGTACCCTCCGGAATCATCTGCGCCAGCACTTCCACCGCATCGTGCGAAACGATACGGATGTTGCCGATTTCGCGTTCGCCGATCAGCTTGAGCAGCGCTCCAACGCCCGGCTCATGCACCTCGACGCCTAGAAAATCGTCGTCCGGGCGCAATTGCGCGATGTGCGCGGTGGTTTCACCCATGCCGAAGCCGATCTCGAAGATGCGCTTGGCGCCAGCGCGGCCGAAGGCGGCGTCCCAGTCCAGCGGCTCTGTGGTGTAGGGCAATTGGAAGCGCGGACCGAGTTCATCGATGGCACGCTGCTGGCCGGTCGACGTACGGCCGGCGCGGCGCACGAACGAGCGGATGCGACGCGGGTGGCCGGTTTCCGCACCGCTTTCGGCGCTCTCTGCGGTATTGGTGTCTTGCGATTCCGGCGTGATGTCGTCGGGGCCGGTGCCCGGCTGTTCGATGGGCTGCATGGAGATCCCGTGCCGGTTGCCCGTCGATGGAGCGACGGGCGCGCAGGCAACAAAAAAGCCGCCGAGGGCGGCTTCAGACTGTTCGGTGGAGCGGGCGATGGGAACATTTCCAATCAGCCAACCCGTTGATTGACAACGGATTTATCCTGTTTGCTCCACAAGATATGACCGTATATTGTACCAGTGGGGCACGCTAGTCAACGCAGCGCGTCCACCGTTGTCTGCCCTCGACCACCAACAGCCGACGCGGTCTGCTTAGGCGTCAGCCTGGTCAGCAGTCCGCCCACTCAAGCGCTTCACTCGGCTGATGAAGCGCTTCAACGGCTCGGAGGGCTCGCCCCCGCGTCGCACCAGATAGGTCGCGAGCATCGGCGGCGCACCCGCCAGCGGCCGTGTCGCGATGTCCGGCCGGTTCAGCGCCTGAACCTGCGAAGCGATGGCGAAGCCGATCCCGTAGCCCGCTCCGATCAACGTCAGCATCACCCCCAGGCTGGTCACGTGGTCGACCACCTTCAAGGGCAGCTCGGCTCCATCGAGCAACGCCTGGATCTGGTCGTGGCAGCCCGACGCCGCGTCCGGGTGGCATAGCACGAGCGGGAACTTCACCGCGTCTGCGAGCTTGACGTCTTTGTGTGCCAGCAGCGGGTGGCGCGCGGGGACGATCACCGACAACTGATCGATCCACACCGGCTCGGCTACCAAGCCGTCATTGACCACCCCCGAGAGCGTAAAGCCTACGTCCAGCAGGTCGGTGTGCAAGCCCTTGAGCTGCTGCGAGAACGGCAACTCGACGACGCGAATCTCCAGCTCCGGTTCTTCCTCGCGGCTGCGCGCGAGCAAGGTGGCGATCCGGGGCTGGGCCAGGCTGTCGCAGATGGCAATGCGCAGGTAGCTCTGGTAGCCCTGCGCTGCCGCCTTTGCGGCACTCACCGCCTGCTCTACCGTGGCCAGCACGCGCCGGCTCTCACCGAGGAACACTTGTCCGGCCCAGGTCAGTCGAGTCTGGTTTGCACTGCGGTCGAACAACTGCACGTCGAGCCTGGATTCAAGATGACGCATAGCGCGGGACACGGGCGATTGCTCGATGCCAAGGCGCTCGGCCGCACGCGCAAAATGCAGTTCTTCTGCAACCGCGACGAAGTAGCGCAGTAGTCTAAGTTCCAATGCGGACTCCTACTCGGCGTTTTCGCGTGGCGAAGGGAAACCGCCCCCTTCGCTTACGCGGGACCGCACGTGACACACTCGCGGCATATGACTCTCGTCGTTTAGTCATTCAGCCGCACGCCGTGAGTTCGCTGCAGTGGGTGCCATTCTCCAATTCCAACAGCTCGGCAATTGGAGTTGGACCAAGACCATCTTCCATACCTAGCGAAGTAGAACGGCAAGCTGCCGTTTCAGCGTTTCCGGAATGGCTTCGGCGGGAGTAACCACAGCGCTCTGTAGGGCGTTATGCGCGGGAGAATCAGGTTTCTCGGCACCTAAGACCCGGATCGCTTCGGCCGCCACCAGCTTGGCGCGTTCTGCATTCGTCATCAGATTGGCGATAGCCATGTCGGCTGTAACGTGGGCCTCCCGAGGGTGCCAGCAATCGTAGTCGGTCACCATGGCCAAACTGGCATAGGCCATCTGCGCTTCTCTCGCCAATTTTGCTTCCGGCATGTTGGTCATTCCGATGATGCTGGCGCCCATACTGCGATACCAGTTCGACTCGGCTTGGCTTGAAAACTGCGGGCCCTCGATGCAGACGTAAGTGCCACCTTGATGAAGGCGAACATCAACTGGAAGAACGGTACGAACGGCTCGCGACAAAACTTCGCAGGTCACTGAGCAGACCGGCTGCGCCATGGAAACGTGCGCGACCACCCCTTCCCCGAAGAAAGTGCTGTCCCGGCGTTTGGTCAAGTCGATGTACTGATCCGGCAGGACGAAGTTCAGCGGCGCCATGTCCTCTCGCAGTGACCCCACTGCCGAGAAGGACAGGAGGGGTAATGCCCCCGTTTTCCACAGTCGGCAGAAGTAGAAACTAAGCGGCCATGGCCAGCCGCTGCTTCGGGGTAAAGCCGCCCAATGCCATATTT
>NZ_JBSFAI010000025.1:0-29297 GCF_056280165.1 Ralstonia sp. 110700041-2
GACCCACAAGGCGGCCGACATCGCCGAACTGCTCCCGCATCGCTGGACGCCCAGCGCCACCTAGCTGGCAAGACGGGTTCACCGGGTGCTTACTCTGCGTGAGCCAGAGGTTGAGGCCATGAAACGCTGCATCGCACTCGACCTGGACTGTGCCGAAACATGTGCCTATGCCGCGGCGATGATGGCGCGCGACAGCCAGTACGCGCGCGCGATATGCGCGCTGTGCGCGAAGGTCTGTGAAGAGTGTGGGACGGAGTGCGCCAAGCACGAAGCGCAGCATTGCCAAGAGTGCGCACGTGCCTGTCAGGAGTGCGCGCAGGTCTGTCGCGCCATGGCGTAGATCCAGGTAGCCCAACGACTCGATCTTGGACGGCAACGCGCGGCTCGGGTGGTGAAGCCATGGCACGCCGCGAACTTGAGCCGTGTAACGGCAGGCATAGCGCGTTGTAGTTCTTTCCCGCGCTAGCGCCAGATGTAAGCCAGGATCCCGACCTCGGCAACGCGTGTTGCCAGCGTGGCGAGGGTCAAGGAGACGGAGTGTTCACCAACCCCAGGTATCCGCCCATTGCCGACTATGCCGTCATTGGCAACACGCATAGCGTGGCGTTGGTGAGCACGTCGGGATCCATCGACTGGTGCTGTATGCCGCACTTTGACGCCGGCGCCGTATTTTGCAGATTGCTCGATGCTAACCGAGGAGGCTACTTTCAAATCCGGCCGACGGGTCGTGCGATCAGTTCGCGCTATTACCGGGTCCCAGGGGGCGTACTGGAAACCATGTTTGAAGCCAGCGGCGGGATCCTTCGCCTGACCGACTTCATGCATAGCGAGCGTCTCGCACGCAGTCGGCTGGACCATGACTCACCCGAGTGCCATCGGCTGTTGCGGCGCATTGAGGCGACCGTTGGCGAGGTGAGGGTGGAACTAGTGTTCAGTCCGAGCTTTGACTATGCGCGCAAGCCCCACCAATGGGAAGTCGGTTCGCATGGCGTGACCGCTGTATGCGAACACCAACGTCTCAGCCTGGTATGTTCGCCGCCGCTGCCGCTGGCGACCGAAGCGCACCGCGCCAAAGGCGTGGCCATCGTGCGGCCCGGCGCGCCGCTGTGGGCGATTGCGTCCTTCCAACAAGACGGGCCGGACCGGCCTGTGCACGACCCCCAGGCGGTCCTTGATGAGACCCTACGACATTGGGGCGAGTGGCAGCAGCAATGCACCTATCGCGGTCCCTTCGAACGAGAAGTGCGCACCAGCGCCTGTGTTCTCAAGTTGCTGACGTTTGGCCCGACCGGAGCACTGGTGGCGGCGCCAACCACCTCGCTGCCGGAGTGGATCGGTAGCAGCCGCAATTGGGACTATCGGTTTTGTTGGCTGCGCGACTCGGCCATGGTGCTGCGCGCGTTGATGGCGCTGGGCCATCACGAGGCCGCAATGGACTTCTTTCGTTGGATCGAGCGATTTTGCGATCTCAAACGACTGCAGATCATGTACCGGATCGATGGCAGCCCGAACCTGCCTGAGCAGGAGCTTCGCCATCTTGACGGGTACCGTGCGTCCCGTCCGGTGCGTATCGGCAATGCGGCGGCGGAACAGGTGCAACTGGATGTCTATGGGCATGTCCTCGACGCGGCCTGGGTGTGCCAACAGGGCATGCCAATGACACTGTCCGCCCCAATGCGGCGCGTGCTCGCCCGGCTAGCCGACGCCGCCGCGGCGCGCTGGCGTGAGCCGGACCAAGGATTCTGGGAAACGCGCGGGGTGCCCCAGCATTTCGTATCATCCAAGCTGATGTGCTGGGTCGCGTTGGACCGTGCCATTGCGCTGGCACAGGCTGGGCAACTCGACGGAAACGTTGCTGTCTGGAAGCTCGAACGGGACGCGCTGCGTCGCGTCATCGAGGGGCAGGGGTTTCACCACGGGACTGGCGCGTTCACGCAAAGTTTCGGATCGCCAGCTTTGGATGCGAGCGCGCTACTGATCCCGCTGACCGGCTTTCTCCCCCCAACTGACGCGCGCGTGAAAGCAACCGTGGCCCGCATTCAGCGGGATCTCACCAAGGATTCGCTGGTCTATCGGTACCGCATCCACGATGGCGTGCCAGGAGAAGAGGCGACCCTCGCCATCTGCAGCTTCTGGCTGGTACAAGTCCTGGCCCGACAAGGCCGGGCCAAGGAGGCGATCAAACTCTTTCGGCACATCTGCTCGTTTGCCAGCGATCTCGGCTTATTCGCGGAAGAGATCGACCCGGATAGCAAGGCGCTGCTGGGCAACTATCCGCAAGGCTATACCCATCTGGCACTGATCCAGGCTGCGCTGGACATTCAGCAAGCGCAGCAACGCGGGGAGGCCTGAATGCATCCGCCCAACGTTGTTGTCGTCACCGGTGGCACCGCAGGCGTGGGGCTCGCTGCCGTGCGGGCCTTTGCGCAGCGCGGGGACTGGATCGCAATCCTGGCAAGAGAGCCGGATCGCCTGGCCCGGGTCTGTAGCGAATTGCGCGACCTGGGGATCCTGGCGCTGGGCATCCCCGTCGATGTCGCCGATGCCCAGCAGGTGGAGGCAGCAGCGTCGCGCATTGAGCTCGAACTGGGACTGATCACGATTTGGGTGAACAATGTCTCGACGACCGTGTTTGCGCCGGTCGCCGAAACAACGGCGGCCGAGTATCGCCGCGTCACGGAAGTGGTCTATCTGGGCGCGGTGCATGGCACGTTGGCCGCGCTGAAACGCATGTCGGCGCGCAATCATGGCTGTATTGTGCAGACCGGCTCGGCGCTGGCCTATCGGTCCATCCCGCTACAGTCAGCATACTGTGGGGCGAAGGCGGCGATCCGTGGCTTTACCGATTCCCTGCGTTCGGAACTCGTTCACGATCATTCGTCGGTGAGACTGACGATGGTGCATTTATCGGCGTTCAATACGCCGCAATTCGATTGGTGCCGCAGCAAGTTGCCACGCCGTGCCCAACCAGTGCCGCCAATATTCCAGCCGGAAATCGCCGGCGAGGCCATTGTCTGGGCAGCCACGCACGGCCCTCGCGAGGTATGGGTGGGCTGGCCAGCCGCCAAAACCATTCTGTCCAGTCGATTTTTCCCAGGCCTGGGTGATCGTGTGGCGGCCAGACAGGCCTATGAGGCACAGCAGACCCAGGAACCCGCCCACCCCGATCGGGCCGATAACCTGTTTGTACCGGTCGTGGGCTTGTTTGCAGCACATGGCCGCTTTGACAATCAAGCGAAGTCAACCAGTGCGCAGTGGTGGATCTGCGTGCATCGCTGGCAAGTGTCCGCAGCGATCGGTGTGGCCGCCGTGGCTGGCCTGCTCGGTCTCTTCATGATAGTCAGATAACACCCCGGCAAGGAGTCGGCGTTGGCACATAGCACGGACACGATTTTGGTAGTGGGGGCAGGATCGCTGCTCGGCCGCGCCGTAGTGGCGCGCCTGTTGCAGCAATACCGTGTGGTCGCGCTCGATGGCGAAGACCTTGCCGCAGCGTTCCCCAGTGCGCTAGCGCTTCGCATCGACGCGACACGTGAAAAAGATATGGCGCAGGCATTCGATGCGGTGATAGCCGGTCACGGCGAGCTTATAACGTCGGTCGTCTATGTGGTCAGCGAGATGGAAGACGCGCCCAATGCGGACGGCAGCGTGCAGCGGATCGCGGCGGAACTCGACCTTGTCGGCAACCTGCAACGCATCATTGTTGAATTGCTGCGGTGCGCGGTGGGTCAATTCGTGCTGGCCGGCACCTTGCTAGTCCATGCCCCGTCGCAACCCGGCAATCCGATCAATGAAGCCTCGCCCATCGATCCCAAATCGCCATTGCGGGCGATGATGATCAGGGCGGAGCACCTGCTCCAGCACGAACTCGGCGCCGTACCGCGGTTGATGCTGCGGCTCGCGCCGCTCTACGACGATCTCGGTCATAACGCTTTCCTGGTGCAGCAGATCGCGGCAAGCTACGAGTCCAGCCTTGTCGCCCGGGCCGACGCACATCCGGACACCGCCCATGTGTTCCTGCACGTCGATGACGCGGCAGCGGCGGTCGCGCACGCTGTCGCAGCGCGCGGCCAGTTGCCTTGCAAGTTGTCGTTAGTGCTTGCCGAGGAGGAGGCAGTGACACCAAGGCAACTGCGGGCAGCAATTTTGCACGCACTGGATGGCCCGGGCGAAGCGATGCGGCCGCAGGCCGGCGTCGGGGCGCGCCTTTACTCACGCTGCCAGCATGCGCGAAATGTCGGTGACGCCTCTGACCCGGAACTGCGATGCCTGGCAAGCGATCATTATGAAGTGGACAGCGCCAGCGCGCGCGAGAGGCTAAATTGGCGGCCTGAGCGCCGAATTCTAGAAACGATGCCTCGCATCATCGCGGCGCTGAAGCAGGACCCGGTCAGTTGGTATCGCGCTAACCGGCTAAACACGGCCATCATCGCCGACCATCACCCCGTGGTGCGACACGGCAGCGTGACCGTCAAGGGCGCGCCGGAAATCAGCGGCTCCGCCGCTAAGCACGAGCACGAGCACGAGCACGAGCACGCGCAGCATATGCGCGACGCCCATTACAGCCTGTTATGGGCGCATTATCTCAACATCTTGCTTGGTGCCTGGTTACTCACAAGCCCTTTTGTCTTGGGCGCCTTTGATACTCGGGAGTTTGGCACGCTGGTAATGCAAGTGACCGCAGAACGCGGTCTTGCGCCCCCTGCGTTGCGCATGACGTGGCTGGGCTGGAGCGACATGGCCAGCGGCAGCCTGATCATGGGCTTCGCCACATTGTCTCTTTCGCGTCGCTTTTCATGGGCGCAGTGGGGCAACGCCTGTGTCGGGCTCTGGTTGCTGTTCGCGCCACTGGTGTTCTGGGCGCCGTCCCCGGCCGTCTACAACAACGATGTGATCGTCGGCGGCTTCCTCATCGCCTTTGCCATCCTCGTACCCATGATGCCAGGCATGAGCATGGCGTCGATGAAGGACCAGTCCGATCTGCCGGTCGGGTGGACGTACTCGCCGTCCACCTATTTGCAGCGGCTGCCCATTATCGGGCTGGCCCTGTTCGGGTTCCTGATCGCACGCCAGCTCACGGCGTATCAACTCGGCCATGCGGCGGCGGTTTGGGAGCCGTTCTTTTCTCCTGACGCGCAAAAAAACGGGACGGAAACCATTATTACCTCCGCCGTGTCCCGGTCCTGGCCGATTCCGGACGGTGGCCTTGGCGCGGTCAGTTATCTGCTGGAGGTGTTGATGGGCGCGATGGGTGGGCGCCAGCGTTGGCGCACCATGCCTTGGATGGTGGCGGCATTTGGGATCGTCGTCGTGCCCCTTGGCGTGGTGAGCATCTATTTCATCATTATCCAGCCAATCGTGATCGGGACCTGGTGCACGTTGTGCCTGATCGCTGCGGGCGCAAGGACGCTGATGATCCCTTATACGTTGGATGAACTGGTTGCAATGGGTCAGTTTCTGGGACAAGCGCATCGGCGCGGCGAGCCGGTACTTCGCCTCTTCTTCGTGGGCGGCGCCTCGCCAGGAAGCCAGCGCGACCGGCGTCCCGGTTTCGATAGCGCATTGTCCGACGCGATGGCGTCGGCGTTGCGTGGTGTGCAATGGCCCTGGACACTGGTTGCGTGTGTCGGAGTTGGCATCGCGCTGATGTTCACGCGCCTGTTGTTTGGCACCATTCCGCCGTTAGCGGACAGCGATCATTTGATCGGTGCGCTCGTAATTGTTGTCGCTGTGGCCGCGCTCGCAGAGGTAGCAAGGTTACTGCGCTGGATCAATGTCGGCTTTGGCGCTTGGTTGGTCATCGCACCGTGGGTGCTCAGCGGCGGAAATTCCGCGGCGGCGGCATTTGGGGCCGTCGCAGGGCTTGCGTTGATCGGATTGAGCCTGCCGCGCGGCTGGCGCAGCCGGGAGCACTATGGTAGCTGGGTCGGCTCATTCGGTAGCGGAATGCGGCGAACTGGCGGCGGAGTCGCCGCCAGTTTGACCGTCGGCCAGCGTGCCTTTGTTATCGGACCTCGCCTTCATGCATCATGCCTAACAATCATCTAGCCATCATTAACCTCTCCCGCCTTGACATCCTGATTGCGTCGCTTCAGGCAAACGCCGCCTTGCAACGTCGCCGACTTGTGCGCAGTCGGCCAGCAGCAGCGAAGGACGGCCGGGCGCAAAACTTGCTGGAAGTACAACTCGCAGCGCTCACCGCCCTACGGGCGATACGCTTTAATCTAGTAGAGTCGGCACCAGCGCCACGCAATGTTGATGGCGCCGCAATATTTGATCAGGCCGCACGGCGGCAGTCTGGCTGCCATCGATACGATCCGGACGATGAACGTCAACGATGTGCGCAAAGTCCCGGCCGACGCGCCGACCTCCTTCATCAAGAAGCGCTGGGAGCCACTGGTACGCACCAAGAACGGCATCGATCGTCGCTACTATGAGCTGTGCGCGCTGTCCGAACTCAGAAACCGCCTGCGCTCCGGCGACATCTGGGTCCAGGGCTCGCGCCAGTTCAAGGATTTCGATGAGTACCTGCTGCCCGCCGAGAAATTCGTCGCACTCAGACAGAGCCGCTTGCTGCCCCTGCCCATCGCCACCGATTGCGAGCGCTACTTGAGCGAGCGGCGCGGGCTGCTTGAACTGAAGCTGGCCACCGCCAACCGGTTGGCCGCCGCCAACAAGCTGCCGGACGCGATCATCACTCAGTCGGGCCTGAAGATCTCGCCGCTCGATGCGGCCGTCCCGATGGAAGCGCAGACCCTGATCGATCAGACCGCGCTCATGCTGCCGCGCGTCAAGATTACGGAACTGCTGATGGAAGTCGACGGCTGGACCGGCTTTACCCGGCATTTCACGCACCTGAAGACCAGTGAGCCTGCCGCCGACAAGACGCTGCTGCTCACGACCATTCTTGCCGACGCCATTAACCTCGGGCTAACGAAGATGGCGGAATCCTGCCCGGGCACCAGTTACGCCAAGCTCTCCTGGCTGCAGGCCTGGCATATTCGGGACGAGACCTATGCTCAGGGCCTGGCGGATCTGGTCAACGCGCAGTCCGCCCATGCGTTCGCTGCCCATTGGGGCGATGGCAGCACCTCATCGTCGGATGGCCAGCGATTCAAGGCGGGCGGCCGTGCCGAAAGCACCGGCCACGTCAACCCAAAGTATGGCTCGGAGCCCGGCCGGATGATCTACACGCACATCTCGGATCAGTACGCGCCGTATCACTCCAAGCTGGTGAACGTCGGCGTCCGTGACTCCACCTATGTGCTCGACGGCCTGCTGTACCACGAGTCGGACCTGCGGGTCCAGGAGCACTACACGGACACCAACGGCTTCACGGACCACGTCTTCGCCCTGATGCATCTGCTCGGGTTCCGGTTCTCCCCGCGCATTCGCGACCTCGCGGACTCAAGGCTGTACATCCCCGGCAATCCTGACGACTATCCGGCATTGGCCCCTATGATCGGCGGCGCGTACAAAGAGAGACTGATTCGCACGCACTGGGACGAGGTGCTGCGCCTCGCGACGTCGATCCGGCAGGGCACGGTCACCGCCTCGCTGATGCTGCGCAAGCTCGGCAGCTACCCGCGACAGAACGGACTGGCGGTCGCCCTCCGCGAGCTCGGCCGCATCGAGCGGACGATATTCACCTTGGACTGGCTGCAGGACCTGGAACTGCGTCGGCGCTCCCATGCGGGGCTCAACAAGGGGGAAGCGCGCAACGCCTTGGCACGGTCCGTGTTCTTCTACCGGCTTGGCGAGATCCGCGATCGCAACTTCGAACAGCAGCGCTACCGTGCCAGCGGACTGAACCTGGTCACCGCGGCCATCGTCCTGTGGAACACGGTCTACCTTGAACGTGCCGTGCAGGCGCTGGTGGAGCGCGGCATGCCCATCGATCCGTCCCTGTTTTCGTACCTGTCGCCGCTCGGCTGGGAACACATCAACCTGACCGGCGACTACGTGTGGCGTCAGAGCCAAAAGCTCCAAGATGGAAAATTCCGCCCGCTGCGATCGCTTCCGGAGGTGCGTTGGCCTAGCGCTGCCTGAACCCGCAATTCACCGGCGTTACGACTTCACGACCGTTCTCGGGCAGGGCCAACACCGGCATGGCACTTACACGGCGCCACATTGTCGTATCCAACCACTGGGCCGCCCCTCGTTGGCCAAGCCGAGGGCGTCGTAGAGGAATGTACGACTGGATCTTACAGCACAAGCGCGCCTTGCAAGCGCTGCGCCCGCTGGTGCCGCTTTGTCCCCCCGACGATGTCTGACTCGACTAGGTCGCTTGCCCCTCGATACGGGGCATATGAGGCTGGCTGCGCCGAAGCCGTACAAAAGAAGCCGGAACGAACTGGGGCAGCGTAGCCCGCGTCCACTACGTCCTTTGGCGCACTTATCCCGCTTGCAGCGCTGCGATCAGCGGGCAGGATACGTTACCCTGGCTGGCATGACAGGCGCCCACCAGTTCGGACAGCACGGCCTCCATGCGTCTCAGGTCGGCCAGCTTTGCGCGCACGTCATTGAGCTTGCGCTCGGCTAGGCTGCTCGCTTCCTCGCAATGGGTGCCGTCCTCCAGGCGAAGCAGTTCACCGATTTCTTCCAGACTGAATCCCAGCCGCTGCGCCGATTTCATGAAGCGCACCCGGACCACATCCGTTTCGCCATAGCGACGAATCCCGCCGGCGGGCTTATCTGGCTCTGGCAGCAGCCCCTTGCGCTGGTAGAACCGGATCGTTTCCACGTTGACACCAGCCGCCTTGGCGAAGGCGCCGATGGTCAGGCTCTCCAATCCGCTCCGCATATCGCTTGACTCCGTACATAAGTACGGAAGTAAGGTTACGCTATCCCTACCTACTAAGAAAGGAAAAACGCATGTCACGACTGCAAGCCGGGCGCCGTGCGCTCTTTGCCGGTGGCATCGCCGCAATCCTCGCCTCCACCTGCTGCTTGGGGCCGCTGCTCCTGATCGCGCTCGGTTTCAGCGGGGCCTGGATCGGGAATTTAACGGCGCTGGAGCCATATCGGCCGCTGTTTCTCGGCACCGCAGTGCTGGCTCTGTTCGTCGCCTGGCGGCGCGTTTTACGCCCGGCGCAAGTCTGCAAGCCGGGCGAGGCCTGCGCTATCCCGCGGGTACGCGCCACCTACAAGCTCATTTTCTGGGTCGTCGCCCTGCTGGTTCTGGTTGCGCTCGGCTTTCCCTACGTGATGCCATGGTTCTACTGATCAGGAGTTCGCCATGAAGAAGCTGTTTGCCGCCCTCGCTCTCGCCGCCGTTGCTCCGGCGTGGGCCGCCATGCAAGCCGTCACGCTGTCCGTGCCGGGCATGACTTGCGAAACCTGCCCGATCACGGTCAAAAAGGCGCTCTCCAAGGTCGACGGCGTGACCAAGACCGAAGTGAGCTTCGAGAAGCGCCAGGCCGTCGTCACCTTCGACGATGCCAAGACCAGCGTGCAGAAACTGACCAAGGCGACCGAGGACGCGGGCTATCCGTCCAGCGTCAAGCGGTAAGCCCCGGATCGAACATGGGAGTGACCGCATGGGACGGATCACGCGCGTGACCAACAAGGCAGGGGCGCTCGGCGGTATCGTCTCGGCGATGGGTTGCGCGAGTTGCTTTCCCGCCATCGCCGGCTTGGGCGCGGCTATTGGCCTAGGCTTCCTGAGCCAGTACGAAGGGCTGTTCATTAGCGTTCTGCTGCGGGTGTTCGCTGGTATCGCGCTACTCGCCAATGCGACTGCCTGGTTTAGCCATCGGCAGTGGCAACGGACCGCACTCGGCGTGATCGGCCCACTCCTGGTACTGACGGCGGTGTATTTGACGGTTGGCCGGCGCAGCGAGGCGCTGCTCTATGTCGGCCTGAGTTTCATGGTCGGCGTATCGATCTGGGACTTCATCTCGCCGGCAAAGCGCTGCGGGGCACCGAACGCCTGTGAACCCCCGGTCAAGCGCGGCTGACCGCATTGGCCGCTGCCGAAGTGAACATTGGAACTGTGGTATGACCCACTTGAAGATTACTGGAATGACCTGCGACTCGTGCGCCGTCCACGTCAAGGATGCCTTGGAGAAGGTGCCGGGCGTGCGGTCTGCGGTCGTGTCCTACCCGAAGGGGACGGCGCAAATCGCCGCCGAACCCGGCACGTCGCCAGATGCGCTGACTGGCGCCGTGGCCGGACTCGGCTACCGGGCCATGCTCGCCGAGGCCCCGCCGGCGGAAAAGCGCGGCAGCCTGCTCGACAAGGCGTTCGGCTGGCTGGGCCGCGGTGAGAAATCCGCAGGCGAAGGCTGCGGGCTTCGCATCGCCGTCATCGGCAGCGGCGGCGCCGCGATGGCGGCGGCCCTCAAGGCCGTCGAGCAAGGCGCCGAGGTGACCCTGATCGAGCGCGGCACCATCGGCGGCACCTGCGTCAACGTTGGCTGTGTGCCGTCCAAGATCATGATCCGCGCGGCCCACATTGCCCATCTACGCCGCGCAAGCCCGTTCGACGGGGGCATCCAGGCCACGCCACCGGCGATCCTGCGCGAGCGCCTGCTCGCCCAGCAGCAGGGGCGTGTCGATGAGCTGCGCCACGCCAAGTACGAGGGCATCCTCGCGAGCACGCCGGCCATCACGGTGCTGCGCGGCGAGGCCTGCTTCCAGAACGGACACACCTTGAGCGTGCGCCTGGCCGAAGGCGGCGAGCGCGAGGTGGCGTTTGACCGCTGCCTGATCGCTACTGGTGCCAGTCCGGCTGTGCCGCCGATCCCCGGTCTGAAGGACACCCCGTACTGGACCTCGAACGAGGCGCTGGCCAGCAACATCCTTCCTAAGCGGCTGGCCGTGATCGGCTCGTCGGTGGTGGCCGTGGAGCAGGCGCAGGCCTTCGCCCGGCTCGGCAGTCAGGTCACGATCCTGGCCCGCAGCACGCTGTTCTTCCGCGAGGATCCGGCCATCGGCGAGGCCGTCACGGCCGCCTTCCGTGTCGAGGACATCACGGTGCTGGAACACACGCAGGCCAGCCAAGTGGCCTACGCGAACGGCGAATTCGTGCTCACTACCGGGCACGGCGAAATCCGCGCCGACCAGTTGCTGATCGCCACCGGCCGCGCGCCGAACACGCGTGAGCTGGCACTGGAGGCGGCGGGGGTGACGGTCAACGCGCAGGGCGCCATCGTCATCGACAACGGCATGCGAACCACCGCGCAACACATCTACGCCGCCGGCGACTGCACCGACCAGCCGCAGTTCGTTTACGTGGCCGCGGCGGCCGGCACCCGCGCGGCGATTAATATGACCGGAGGCGATGCCGCGCTTGATCTGAGCGCCGTGCCGGCGGTCGTGTTCACCGACCCGCAGGTCGCCACCGTGGGCTACAGCGAGGCGGAAGCGCACCACGACGGCATCGAGACCGATAGCCGCCTGCTCACGCTCGACAATGTGCCGCGCGCGTTGGCCAACTTCGACACGCGCGGCTTCATCAAGCTGGTTGCCGAGGCAGGATCGGACCGCCTGATCGGCGTGCAGGCGGTGGCGCCTGAAGCGGGTGAGCTGATCCAGACGGCGGCGCTGGCGATCCGGGCGCGGATGACCGTGCAAGAGCTGGCCGACCACTTGTTCCCATACCTGACGATGGTCGAGGGGCTGAAGCTCGCGGCGCAGACCTTTGCCAAGGACGTCACGCAACTGTCTTGCTGTGCGGGTTGAGAAAAAGCCAACCGTCTGGAACTCGGCGATGGCCAAGCTGGCCAACTGGAATACCGCCCTCGAACTGTTCCGCGGGGACTACCGGGTGCCGCTGGTGCCCTCGAAGTCTGCGGCCTACCTGGCGGTGTCAATCGAGCTGACCGCCCCAGCTCTGCTGTTGCTGGGACTAGCGACCCGCGCCGTGGCGATGCGACAAGGCAACGCGCGCTGTCGCTACGGCCCATCATCCGCAAACGTGGCATCGACAAAGGCCCGCAACTGCGTCAGGTCGGTCCTGGCATAGGCCGCCGTGGTCTGCACCGAGGCGTGGCCGAGCAGCGCCTGGGCGGCCGGCAGCGGCACCTGGTGGTCGACCACCAGTGTGCGCGCATAGGCATGGCGCAGCCAGTGCGGGGAGGCCGCGCGCAGTAAGAGCGCCTGCGCCGGCTCGCGCGCCTGCAGACCATCGGCCACGGCCGCAAAGATCGCCTTGACCTCCCGGTACAGGCCTGCCGACTGTAGCGCTTCGCCCTTGTTGCCGTGGATTACAGGCAGCGCCTCGTGCGCCGGCGGCTCGGACGGCAGGCCGCGTGCTTGTCGGTAGGCGCGCAATACCGTCACGCACGGCACCGGCAGCGGAATGGCCCGTGCCTTGCGCCCCTTGCCGCAGACATAGAGCGTCCACCGCCCGGGCGCCTCGGCCTCCAGGCGGGGCAGTGCGATCTCTGTCGACCAGGCCAGTTCCGCCAGGCGCACGCCGGCGTAACGATACAGCGCCCAAATCGCGCGCCGCCGCTGCGCCGCCAGCGTGTTGGTCGTGTTGGCGGCGGCAAACTCCGGCGCCTCAAGCCAGGCATCGCACGCGGCCAGCAGCGCTGGCGGGATCAGCCGCGTCGGCGCGAAGCCGGCCCGGGTGCGGCTGCCGGCGGACAGGCCCGCGGCCGGATTGGCATGCAAGTAGCCGGTGTCGTACCAGTAGCCGTAGAGGCTTGCCACCACCGCCAGCGCGCGCGTGCGGGTCGCTTCTGACAAGGGCGGCGCGGCGTCCTCCCTGCCGGTCTCCCCGTGCTGCAGCGCGTGCCGGTAGCCGAGCAACCGCTGGCGCGTGAGGTCCGAGAGCGGCCCAAGCTCGTGCGCGCCGCACCAGCGCATCAGGCGGCGCAGTTCGGCGCCATAGGCGCGCAACGTGTGGGGCGAGCGCCCGGTTCGGTCGCGCAGGAAGAGCGCCAGCGCCTGTGCATCGTCGGCGGCGCCGAGCGTGTTGGCCGCCGCGTGCGGCTGGGCGAAGCGGCCGGCGCGCGTGAGCCACGCGTGGTCAGCAGGGCCGTAAGCGGCCAGCCACGGGTTCGCCGCGACAGCTCCCCTCGCTTCCGCGGCGGTCGGCACCGTTGCTTCGCTCGCTAAGGCGGCGGTGGACCGGATGCGGCGCCGGTGCGTGTGCAGCAGCCGCGCGAGGACCGTCTCCGGGCGGGGCGCCAGATCCGCCGTCACCGTGCGCAGGCGCCCGCGCTCCCAGTATTCGACTGCCCCATCGTGCGCCAGCAGCAGCTTGAGCACGGTCGGCTGCGCGGCCTTGGCGTCGGCCAGCGAGCCATAGCGGCGCTTGACGCGCGCCAGCGTCCAGTGCGCGTAGACCGGGTGCCCGAGTGCCTCCGCCAGGTAGGCGAGGGCCGCCGCGACGGTGGCCGGCAGTGGGCGCGGCGGCACCGCGCCCGTATCGATCCAGTCGGCCGGCTTCATGACTGGGCGGTCCGCTTGGCGGCCGCCTTGCCCGTCGATCTGGGCACGCGCGTCTTGGCCGCTGGTGGCGCCGCGGCCAGGGTCGCACGCAGCAGCTCGTCGAGCTGGGCGCGCTGGCTGGCGGTGACGGCCTTGAGTGCGCTCGCCTCGCCCGCGGCGGTCTGGCGCGCGGCCCGCTCGCTGGCCAGGTCGGCGTCGAGTCGTGCGCGCTCGTCTTCCAGCGCGGCGATGCGCCGCTCGGCGAATTTGAGTTGGGAGGCCAGTTGCGCGCGCTCGGCCCGCACCGCGTCGCGCTGGTGCGCGGTTTCCTGCAGGAGCTGCTTCGACAGCGCCTCGTAGCGCGCCTGGGTGGTGGCGATCGCCTCGGTGTGGGTGCGCTCGCCCGCCGTGGCGCGCTCCTGGGCGGTCGCCAGCGCCGCCTCGAGCTCGCCCCGGCGTGCGGCTTGCTCATCGGCGCGCGCGCACGCCGCCGCCTGGGCGGCGCACGCTACGGCCAGCGCGGTGTCGCGCGCGGCGAGCTGGCCGCGCACCTCGCTCAGTTCGGCCCGCAGCAGCTCGACCCGCAGTTCGGCCTCGGCGCGGGCGGCCTCGGCGGTGTCGGCTGTGGCTTGCGCCTCGCGCTTCAGGCGCACCACGTCGTCGAGCTGCACCGCGACCGCGGCCTGCCACAGCGCGCGCATCGCTTCGGCGATCTCGACCGGAATCTCGGGCAGGGCGAGGTCGGCCAGGCCCGAGCGCACCACCTCGGCCTCGATCGCGTTGAGCGTACGCGACAGCGTTGCAGGGTCACCGCCGCCCAGGCGGTCACGCAGCTTGCGCACCGACACCACGCGGCGAAAGCGTGCGGCCGTGGGCGGCGCCGCGTCGCCGGCCTCGGTGAGCATGGCCAGCACGGTGGCGCGGATCTGGTCGGGGGTGGCGGCGAGGCGGGGCATGGCAGTTTCCGGAGGCGCATTTCAGCCTATCTTACGCACATACCTAACGTTAGAAAAGCCATTTATGTGTTGCTTGGGAAAACCAAAGACGGATAAATCTAGTTATCTTGCGGAAACAATGGCTTCCAGCCACAGGGCGCGCTTGGCCGCGCGGCGGGGGCGGTCAACGTTCCAAAACCAAGGGGAAAAGGACCAGTCAGCAAGTGACTGATTTGACTAGGGTTTTAGGGTGGGCATCACCCTGGAACCCGCATGGCTGCTACGGGTGGCTACCCCGGTAAATTGCGGCGAAATCAAGGGGACCCCTGATCCAGACATTCGTCTATTCGCTGGCCTGGCCGCATATCCAGTGGGCGGCGATGCTGGTGGTGCGGCTGCGCCCGGGTGCGGGTAACTAGTCGCTGGACGAACTGTAGGGGGCGAGCACTAACCGTCTCGCGCGGCGGCTTGCGAACCATAGGTCGGCCCGCGGCCGGAAAAATGCTTGACCTTCCCTGCCGTGGGAACGTCCATATTAACCATGGGGGACAGAAGCCCCTGCGGCGTGGCAGGACCAAGTCGGCAGAGAGCATCGGATTTTCCGCCGGAGGTTAGTCAAATGGGCGTTCCGGGGCGCACGTTGTATGAAGAGGTCTTTGCGGTGTTCGAAAGGGCATGCCAGGAAAGCGATTTCGAGCTGGCCGAGGACCTCCTGCTCGCCCTAGAAGCGATGGATCGCCGGCAGGAAGCTCATCGGCAACTCGACCGCGCCTACCTGCTGCTAGCCGATCTCTGAGAACGGGAGTCCCCCGACTTTGGTTTCTACCTGCTTGCCATCGGCTGGCCAATGCCCCTGGGGACAGCAGTGGTCCTCTTCCATGCCTTAGCGTGCAATATTTTCCGTTTTCTGAAGTGACCCCTTCTTTACGGAGTCCCGCGTATACCAGTCGTTCTTCTCGACAACCGGCTCTTTGCGATAGTGCCGCATGACCCGAAGAAAGCACTCGAGAGGCTGTTCTTCTTTCGTAACCATCGGGCCTAACGTCGTCGGAGACAATTGCACGTTCCGGCTAATTCGAGAAACATCGTCTATTTTGCAGAAAGCGGCCGCTAACCGATCGAGCGGGGGAGTATCCGAAGGTCTTGCGAGCGCCGAGGCAATTTCTTCCATGTGCGCCGGGCTGCAAGGAAACTCATGTCGATCGGACAGTGCGCTCACTTTGGCTTGCAGAGCCGGGTTCGTGCCCTCGTGAAGGTACGCAAACAGGTTGTAATCCAGGTAAATTCTCATGCGATGGAGTTTGCGTATTGTTAAGCGCGCTCATACGTTTGGGAAATGCTGGCCGAACCTGAAGTTGGCGCATTCGCGCTGCACGTGGCTTGGGAGCAGTGGGAGTCTTACTTCTTCGACATTTGAAGGATTCTGAGCACGATGAGTGCGAAGGCAGTCGCGACGATGGCCGTCACCGCATGGCCCATGCCGGCGGCCACGCCGATCGCGGCAGCAATCCAGATGCTCGCGGCAGTTGTGAGCCCCCTGACGTGTGTCTCATTGTCCGGCTTCAGGATCGCCCCTGCACAAAGGAATCCGATGCCTGACGTGAGACCCTGAAGCACGCGGCTCATGTCGGCAAGCTGCACGCCCGCCTGGAGGGGAACCACGACAAAAACGCATGCCCCCAGCGCGACGAGCATGTGAGTGCGCACGCCTGCGGATTTTCCCGAGCTCTCCCGCTCGTACCCCAGCAAGCCCCCCAAAACGATAGAGACGGTCATTCGAACGACGGCACGTACTGCCTCGGCAGCATTAGCGAGATCGGAGAATTCCGAGCTCAATGTGCGGATGATGTCGTTCATTGCGGAGCGTCTCTGGGTGTGTCCTGAAAATGGCCAAGACAGTCTATGTCGCAGAAGATGACTGTCAGATTGCCGAGCTATGACACAACCGGATTCGCTGGCCCGGGGGCAAGATTAACAACGTATTACATTTCGGCAATAAAGCCTGACAACGGAAGGGCAACCTTAGAATGCCGGCCATTAGTGCTCGTTTTCGCGCCAGTGTGTCCACTCGAAGTGCGCGACATTCTCCTCCAGCCCCCGAACCGCATGACCGATTCTTCAATCTCCCCGTCCCAACCCGCTGGTCTCTCGAGGGCGCTGGACAATTTCCTGACACGCCACCGCATCGGCGTTTGGCGTGTTGTCGTAACGTTTGTCCTGGCAAGTCTGGTCTTTGGCCATTCTCGCTGGGACGGTACCTGGGTGTCGCCGCTGCTGCTGACGCTGGGGATGTTGGGGGTGAGCCTGGCCACGGTCGGGCGGCTCTGGTGCGCGTTGTACATTTCCGGGCGCAAGAACAATACCTTGGTGACCTCGGGTCCATATTCACTGTGTCGCCATCCGCTCTATGTCTGCAACTTGCTAGGCATTATCGGACTAGGGGCGATGACCGAGTCGCTGGCGGTTACCGCAGTCCTGGCGCTCGCATTTGCGCTGATGTACCCGGCTGTCATCCGGACGGAAGACCGCTTTCTGGCTTCCGCCTTCCCGGAATTCGCCGAATACGCACGCCGTACACCAGCGTTCTTTCCCCGTCTGTCGCTGTATAGGGGGGAGTCGACATGGACGGTCCATGTGTCTTCCTTTCAACGCAATATTGCGGACTCGGTCTGGTTTCTCGGCCTGTCGGTGGTCGTGGAGTCGTTTGATTTGTTCCATGACGCCGGCGTCCTCCGGGCGGTCGTGACGCTTGCCTGATGCGGGCAACTCCGCATACACGTACAGCCATGCACTACGCTCACGTCTCCGATTCTGTTGTCGAGAGCATGCTCGTGATGCTGGTCGGCCTGATCGTCCTGTATGTGGGGTTCGCTGTCTATTTGCGGTGGAAGCATGGGCCCGCCCCCAAGCGTAAGACTGATGAGGGGCGAAAGCGGCACCCCAAAACGAGCAGGCGAAAGCGATAATCGTAATCTGCTCTTAATGCTGGTGATCGAGGATTCATGTAAACTTCGGCGACGGCCCAGCCGTTAGTACTTCAACCCCAAGCCCCCCGCACAGTCTCCCAAGGAATGCGACGTTTCGTTCTGATCTTCGTGCTGCTCATTTTGCCGTTCCAGTTTTCCTGGGCGGCAGCGGCACGCTATTGTCAGCACGAGAAAGCCACGGCCACTTGGCACCTTGGGCACCACGAGCATCGTCATCAGCAGCCGGAAGGTAAAACGGATGCCGAGAAAAAGCCATTCGTGGATACAGACTGCGGGGTATGCCATCTGGTCTCCCTCCCGTTCGTCTATGGACAGACGCAGGACGTGTTGATAGCGAATCGGGTAGAAGTGACCGATACTCAACATGCGTCCGAGTTCTCGTCTCTGAATGCCAGGGCTCCCGACCGTCCTCAGTGGCAGCGTCTCGCTTGATCGGCGAGACGACGACTCTTTTTCTCCTTTCGTCTCTCGCCGAATTCTCCTGGTCACATACCTTGGTGCAATTCGATGCGAAGACTATTTCTGCCGCTCGGGCTGGCGGTAGCATTTCTCAGCCCAAACTTTGCCGTAGCGCAATCTGACACCGGCACGTCCATGGTGCCCGTCTTCCCAAGGGAAGCGGCGGGACCGTTGACCCTCGAGGCCGCGTTGTCGCTGGCGGCAGGAAGCAATTTCAACCTGTCCGCCGCCGCCAAGGAACTCGATTCCACAGAAGGTGGGATCATGCAGGCCCGGGTTATTCCGAACCCGGAACTCCAGACGCTGGTCGAGGACACGCGGAAATCCACCCGTACATCCACCGCCCAGATGAATATCCCCATCGAACTGGGCGGCAAGCGCTCGGCTCGTATCAATGCCGCGGAAAGGACGCGCGAACTGGCGCAGGCAACGCTGGCTGGCGTTCGCGGTGACATTCGGGCGCAGGTAATCGAGAGCTTTTTTTCCGTCTTGATCGCACAGGAACGCGTCAAGCTGGCAACTGGCTCCGCGGATATCGCTGCGAGGGGCGCGCAAGCCGCTTCACGCCGCGTCGCGGCCGGCAAGATCTCCCCGGTTGACGAAACTAAGGCACGTGTCGAACAGGCCAACGCCGAACTTGAATTGGCCGAAGCAACGGCGAGCCTGCAGTCCGCCCGTCAGGCGTTGACGGCGTTGTGGGGCAATGCATCGCCGCAGTTTACCGAAGCACAGGGCAATCTGGACGCGCTGCCATCCAGGCCGGCGCCTGAACTCCTTCTGAAGGAGCTGGAAAACTCACCGCTGGTGGCCGCAAGCCGCGCTGAACTTGACCGCCGCCAGGCATTGGTGGGCGTTGAGCGCAGCCGCCAGTATCCGGATCTGACAGTCAGTCTGGGTGCCAAGCGAGATACAGAAGCCAACCGCAACATGGCGGTGATCGGTGTGGCGATCCCGTTGCCGATTTTTGACCGGAATCAGGGCAACTTGTATTCGGCCATTCGCCAGGCGGACAAGGCCCAGGATGAATATCTGGCCAATCGCATCAGCCTGACCCGAAATCTCCTGATGGCATCGAACCAGCTGTCGGTATCGCGCGCCTCGGCACAAACGCTGAAGCAGACCGTCTTGCCAGGCGCCGAGCAAGCCTTCAACGCGGCGACCATTGGCTTCGAGGCCGGCAAGTTCAATTATCTGGACGTCCTGGATGCCCAGCGCACGCTGTTCCAGGCACGCATCCGCTATCTCGGCGTGCTTGGACAAACCTATCAGGCGGCGACCACGATCGATCGCATTCTGGGACGTTAAGACGGGATTCATAAAACATGGCTATTTCGAACAAACAAAAGGCTGCCATTGCGGCCATCGTACTGGTGGGCGGCGTCGCGACTGGTGGCGTTCTGCTGAGCGGGCGCTCTGCGCCGGAAGAGCAGGGTGGGCACTCGGAATCCAAGGGGCATGGCGACACCGAGCACCATGGCAAGCAGGCGGCGGAAGCCGACCACAAGGATGACAAGTCACACGGCGACGGCGAGCATCACGAGGTCAAGAAGGGCCCCAATGGTGGCGCGCTCTTTTCGCGTGATGGCTATGACGTCGAAATTGGCACGGCCGAATCCAAGGGCGAGGCCCGTATTCGGCTCTGGGTTAGCAAGTCTGGGAAGGCGGTGGCAAATGGCGTGGCAGCGACAGGCCAGCTCGTGCGGGCTACGGGCGAGTCTCAAGCGCTCAAGTTCGTGGTGTCTGGCGACGCGCTGGAAAGCCAACAGCCAGTTGCCGAGCCCCATGTCTTTGACGTGACCGCAAATGTGACCTTGCCCGGTTCGTCTTCGCCACTCGCCGTGCGGCTCTCGAAAGAGGAAGGCAAGATTGAGTTGACAGCGGACCAGCTGGCCAAGACAGGGGTAGTGGTTCAAACCGCGGGCTCGGCAAAGGTCCAGGCTGGCGTCCAGTTCCCCGGCGAAATCCGTTTCAACGAAGACAAGACAGCCCACGTGGTGCCGCGACTGGCTGGCGTCGTAGAGAGCGTTCCGGCCAATATTGGGCAACAGGTTAAGAAGGGACAGGTTCTCGCGGTCATCGCGAGCACCGGACTTTCTGACCAGCGCAGCGAACTGCTCGCAGCACAGAAACGTCTGGATCTGGCGCGTGTCACTTATGACCGCGAGAAGAAGCTCTGGGAACAGAAGATCTCTGCGGAGCAAGATTATCTGAGCGCCCGCAACGCGCTGCAGGAAGCGCAGATCAGTGTCCAGAACGCGCAGCAGAAGCTGACCGCCATTGGCGCCAGCAACAGCTCGACGGCACTCAATCGCTACGAGCTGCGCGCACCGTTCGACGGCATGATCGTTGAAAAGCATATCTCGCTTGGGGAAGCGGTGGCGGACAACGCCAACGTGTTCACGCTGTCGGATCTGTCGTCCGTCTGGGCCGAGTTCGTGGTGTCTGCCAAGGATGTCGAGCGGGTGCGCATCGGCGAAAAGGCGTCGATCAATTCGGCATCGTCCGATGTGAAGGCAGATGGCACCGTTTCATACGTGGGTTCGCTGCTGGGCGAGCAGACGCGGACGGCGAAGGCCCGCGTAACATTGACCAATCCACAGATGGCTTGGCGACCGGGTCTCTTCGTCACGGTCGACGTATTCGGTGCTGATGTCGAGGTGCCCGTTGCGGTGAAGACCGAGGCCGTCCAGGACGTCAATGGCGAGAGCGTAGTCTTTGTCGCGGTTCAAGGTGGATTCGTGCCGCAGCCGGTGAAGGTCGGCCGGACAAACGGCAAGGTCATCGAGATTGTCGAGGGCCTGAAGCCGGGCGCACGTTACGCCGCCGCCAACAGTTTTGTTCTGAAGGCCGAACTTGGCAAATCCAGCGCCGAACACGGCCATTGATACGGGGGAAACAGCAATGTTTGAACGTATCATTAGTTTCGCCATCCAGCAGCGATGGCTGGTCCTGCTCGCCGTGTTTGGAATGGCCGGGTTAGGGATTTTCAGCTACAACCGACTACCGATCGACGCGGTCCCTGACATTACCAACGTTCAGGTTCAGGTCAATACCTCGGCACCAGGCTATTCACCGCTCGAAACCGAACAGCGTGTTACGTATCCGATCGAGGTCGTGATGGCCGGCCTGCCGGGACTCGAACAGACGCGTTCCCTGTCCCGCTATGGCTTGTCGCAGGTGACGGTCATCTTCAAGGATGGCACGGACGTCTATTTCGCGCGCCAACTCGTCAACCAGCGCATCCAGGAAGCCAAGGACAATCTGCCTGAAGGCGTTGTGCCGGCGATGGGGCCTATTTCGACCGGCCTCGGGGAGATCTATCTATGGACCGTTGAAGCCGAAGAGGGTGCTCGCAAAGCTGACGGGACTGCCTATACGCCGACAGATTTGCGCGAAATCCAGGATTGGGTGGTACGGCCGCAACTGCGTAACGTGCCCGGTGTCACCGAGATCAATACTATCGGTGGTTTCAACAAGCAGTACCTGGTCGCGCCGAGTCTTGAACGGCTAGCGTCGTACGGGCTGACGCTGACCGACGTCGTCAATGCGCTGAACAAGAACAACGACAACGTGGGTGCGGGCTACATCGAGCGTAGGGGCGAGCAGTATCTGGTTCGTGCGCCGGGTCAGGTTGCGTCCGAAGACGACATCCGCAACATTATTGTCGGTACAGCGCAGGGGCAGCCGATCCGCATTCGCGACATCGGGGATGTGGAGATTGGCAAGGAACTGCGTACCGGTGCGGCAACCGAGAATGGCAAGGAAGTTGTGCTGGGCACGGTATTCATGCTCATCGGCGAAAACAGCCGGGCTGTGTCAAAAGCGGTCGATGAAAAGGTCGCTTCCATTAACCGTACGATGCCGGAAGGTGTGAAGATCGTAACGGTATACGACCGGACACGTCTGGTCGACAAGGCCATTGCGACCGTCAAGAAGAACCTTCTTGAAGGCGCGGTGCTCGTCATCGTAATTCTGTTCCTTTTCCTGGGTAACATCCGCGCGGCGCTGATTACCGCGACGATCATTCCGCTGGCGATGTTGTTCACCTTCACGGGGATGGTGAACTACAAGATCAGTGCGAACCTGATGAGCTTGGGCGCGCTCGACTTCGGCATCATCATCGATGGCGCGGTGGTGATTGTCGAAAACTGTGTGAGGCGACTGGCGCATGCGCAGGAACACCATGGCCGGCCATTGACGCGCTCCGAGCGGTTCCATGAGGTGTTTGCCGCAGCGAAGGAGGCGCGTCGCCCACTGATCTTCGGTCAGCTCATCATTATGATCGTCTACCTGCCGATCTTTGCGCTGACGGGGGTGGAAGGCAAGATGTTCCACCCGATGGCGTTCACGGTCGTCCTGGCGCTGCTGGGCGCGATGATTCTGTCCGTGACGTTCGTTCCGGCTGCGGTCGCCTTGTTCATCGGCGAACGGGTGGCCGAGAAAGAAAATCGTCTCATGCTCTGGGCGAAGCGTCGCTACGAGCCGCTGCTGGAAAAGTCGCTCGCGAACACGGCCGTTGTATTGACGTTTGCCGCGGTGTCAATTGTTCTGTGCGTGGCCATTGCGGCCCGCCTGGGCAGCGAGTTCATCCCCAATCTGAACGAAGGCGACATTGCCATCCAGGCGCTGCGCATTCCTGGCACGAGCCTGTCGCAGTCCGTGGAGATGCAGAAGACGATCGAGACGACCCTCAAGGCAAAATTCCCCGAAATCGAGCGCGTGTTTGCGCGGACAGGTACGGCGGAGATTGCATCCGATCCGATGCCGCCGAATATTTCGGATGGCTACATCATGCTCAAGCCTGAGAAGGATTGGCCAGAGCCGAAGAAAACACATGCCGAACTGCTGTCCGCCATCCAGGAGGAAGCCGGCAAGATCCCCGGGAACAACTACGAGTTCTCCCAACCGATCCAGCTGCGGTTCAACGAGCTGATCTCCGGGGTCCGCTCGGACGTCGCAGTCAAGATCTTCGGCGATGACAACAACGTGCTCAGCGAGACGGCGAAGAAGGTATCGGCCGTGCTGCAGGGCATCCCCGGCGCGCAGGAGGTGAAGGTAGAACAGACCACCGGCTTGCCGATGCTGACGGTCAAGATCGATCGGGAGAAGGCGGCGCGATACGGGCTTAACATGAGCGACGTGCAAGACGCGGTGGCAACGGGCGTCGGAGGCCGTGATTCCGGAACCTTCTTCCAGGGCGATCGTCGTTTCGATATCGTGGTCCGCCTGCCCGAAGCTGTGCGCGGCGAGGTCGAGGCTCTGCGCCGATTGCCGATTCCGTTGCCAAAAGGAGTGGACGCGAGAACGACGTTTATCCCATTGAGCGAGGTGGCGACGCTGGAAATGGCGCCCGGCCCGAACCAGATCTCGCGCGAGAACGGCAAGCGCCGCATCGTGATCAGTGCCAACGTTCGTGGACGTGATATTGGTTCATTCGTGCCCGAGGCGGAAGCGGCTATCCAAAGCCAGGTCAAGATCCCGGCTGGCTACTGGATGACATGGGGTGGCACCTTTGAGCAACTGCAGTCCGCCACCACCCGCCTGCAGGTGGTAGTGCCGGTGGCGCTGTTGCTGGTCTTCGTACTGTTGTTTGCGATGTTCAACAACATCAAGGATGGCTTGCTAGTCTTCACGGGCATTCCCTTTGCGCTGACTGGCGGGATTCTTGCCCTGTGGATACGCGGCATTCCGATGTCCATTACTGCAGCGGTGGGCTTCATCGCGCTGTGCGGGGTGGCGGTGCTCAATGGTCTGGTGATGCTGTCGTTTATCCGATCGCTGCGCGAAGAAGGGCATTCCCTCGACAGCGCGGTCCGAGTTGGCGCCCTGACGCGACTGCGTCCGGTGCTGATGACGGCCCTGGTGGCATCCCTGGGTTTCGTGCCGATGGCCATCGCCACCGGTACGGGCGCTGAGGTGCAACGTCCCCTCGCAACGGTGGTAATCGGTGGCATCTTGTCGTCCACGGCGCTGACCCTACTGGTGTTGCCGGTGCTCTATCGACTTGCTCACCGCAAGGATGAGGACGCGGAAGATACTCGCGAGCCAGTCACTCAGACGCATCAACCGGATCAAGGCCGCCAGCCTGCATGACGTAAATCCTTGGGCGGTCATCGTACCGCCCAATTTTTATAGGAGTTTCTATGGGCGCAGGTCACTCACACGACCATCCCGGTGGCAACGAGCGATCGCTCAAGATCGCCCTTGCGCTGACCGGTACGTTCCTGATTGCCGAAGTGGTCGGTGGTGTCATGACGAAGAGCCTGGCGTTGATCTCCGACGCCGCGCACATGCTCACGGACACCGTCGCACTGGCCATCGCACTGGCTGCTATTGCGATCGCCAAGCGACCCGCGGACAAGAAGCGGACATTTGGCTACTACCGTTTTGAGATTCTTGCCGCGGCCTTTAACGCATTGCTGCTGTTCGGTGTGGCTATCTACATCCTGTACGAAGCCTACCTGCGGCTGAAATCGCCACCTCAGATTGAGTCAACCGGCATGTTCGTCGTGGCTGTGCTGGGCCTGATCATCAATCTCATCAGCATGCGCATGCTGTCCTCCGGGCAAAGCAGCAGCCTGAACGTGAAGGGTGCTTATCTGGAAGTCTGGAGCGATCTGCTCGGGTCGGTTGGCGTCATCGCCGATGCGATCATCATCCGCTTCACGGGCTGGGCGTGGGTCGACTCCGCCATTGCGGTGCTGATCGGCCTCTGGGTACTGCCTCGCACTTGGATCCTGCTGAAGTCGAGCCTGAATGTGCTGCTCGAAGGCGTACCCGATGACGTGGATCTGGCAGAGGTTGAGAAGCAAATTCTGGCGACGCCCGGGGTAAAAAGCTTCCATGACCTCCACATCTGGGCACTTACCAGCGGCAAGGCGAGCTTGACGGTTCATGTCGTGAATGACACGGCCGTCAACCCGGAAATGGAAGTGCTACCGGAATTGAAGCAGATGCTGGCTGACAAATTCGATATCACGCACGTGACCATTCAGTTCGAACTGGCACCATGCGAACAAGCGGATGCAGCTCAGCATTTCAATGCATCGCCAGCACTGGTCGGATCGAAGTCGCTTGCTGCAGGAGGAAACTAAGGTGCGGGTACTTGTTGTAGAAGACGAACCGCGTACTGCGGAGTATTTGCAGAAGGGATTGTCGGAGTCGGGTTTCGTGGTCGACATCGCGAACAATGGTGGCGATGGGCTCCACATGGCGGAAGAGACCGACTACGACGTCATCATCCTGGACGTCATGCTGCCAGGTATGGACGGGTGGACGGTCATCAAGTCCATTCGATCCAAGTCCGAGACACCCGTACTGTTTCTGACGGCGCTGGATGATGTGGCGGATCGTGTCAGAGGCTTCGAGTTGGGGGCAGACGATTACCTGGTCAAGCCCTTCGCCTTTGCCGAGCTCCTTGCCCGTATCCGGCGTTGCTTGCGCCAAAGCACCTCGAAGGAGTCCGAGCGATTGCGCATTGCCGATCTGGACATCGACGTGCTTGGAAGGCGGGTATTCCGGGGAACTACCCGCATTGAATTGACGAATCAGGAGTTCTCGCTGTTGCACCTGCTCATGCGCCGGAGAGGGGAGGTGCTGTCGCGAACCACGATCGCGTCCCAGGTCTGGGACGTCAACTTCGACACGGATACCAATGTCGTTGACGTCGCGATCCGGCGCCTGAGATCCAAGGTGGATGATCCCTTCGATCAAAAGCTGATCCATACCGTACGGGGAATGGGCTATGTCCTCGACCCAGAGCGCGGCCGGTGACGGAATGAGGCCCGGGACTTCGATAACCCCGCTGTCACTGACGAGGCGGCTTGGGCTCTTCTTTGCATTGGTACTGTCTATCGCGCTGGCCAGCATGGGCGCCTTTGCTTACTACTCGCTCGCCGCGCAACTCGAGGCCAGAGACGATGAGGTTGTAAAGGGAAAACTCGAACAGGTCGAGCATTTCTTGCGCGAGGTGGACGGGGTGCAGGGCGTCCCGGCGGCGCAGCATCGCTTCGATGATCTGGTGCGAGGTTACTCGGACCTCATCGTTCGCGTCACGGCGCTGGATGGCCGGCTTTTGTTTCGCACGGGCAACGATGCATTGCTGGAAGGCACTGACCAAGCGGCGGTCACGGGAAAGTCATCGCTCATGTTCCAGTCCGCCGATGCGGTGTTGGGGCGAGACGGTACGCGGGCGACGGTGTTCGTGGCGAAGTCTGGCGAGGACAGGAAGCAGGTGACTGCGCGATTCCGGACGACGCTCGTGCTTGGTACCACCGTCGGTGTGATATTGACGGCCCTGGTGGGGGCGGCCATTACGCGCCGTGAGCTGGAGCCGGCGCACGTACTTATCAAGCAGATCAACCGGATCAGTGTGGAACGGCTGAGCTACCGGGTGGACATGCCACCCAAGCCCACCGAAGTGCGTGATATCGCCTCTGCGTTCAATGCGATGCTGCAACGCCTCGAGGATGGTTATCAGAAGCTGTCGCGGTTCTCCGCCGATCTTGCCCATGATTTGCGCACGCCGCTTAACAACCTCATTGGACATGCCGAGGTCGCCTTGTCACGAGACCGCACCGGGCCCGAGTATGTCGCCTTGGTGGAGGAAAGCCTGGTCGAATACCAGCGACTTGCGAGGATGATCGATGCGATGTTGTTCCTCGCGCGAGCTGACAGTGGCAATGTGGCGCTCGAGTTGACGGAACTCCAGTTGAATGCAGAACTTCGCAAGTTGTCCGCCTACTTTTCGGTGCTTGCAGAGGAGCGAAGCGTCGTAATCAGGGTAAGCGGGGATGCCACCCTGGTCGCTGATGCCATTCTGTTCCAGCGTGCGATCAACAATGTTCTGTCAAATGCGGTCCGTCATGCGTGGCCGAATTCGATGATAGATCTGGTGGTGCGCCGCGAAGCGGCACATTGTTGCATCGACATCACGAACGTTGGAGACCCAATCCCGGAGCGGGAACTTTCCCTCATCTTTGATCGGTTCTTCCGTGGGGATAGGGCGAGATCCAACTCGTCACAGTCCACGGGGCTGGGCCTGGCCATCGTCCTGTCGATCATGGAGCTCCATGGCGGCGACGCGTCAGCCGTGAGCGGCTTGGATGGGAAGACACGCTTTACATTGCGCTTCCCGCTCAACGGTGCTGAAGCCTCAGCGCGGGTTTCGGTGGGTAGGCCGAGTCAGGACCGACCAGTCGTTGGGTAGAGTGGTGCAATGAGCCCGATTGCCTATTTGTAATCGCCGGGCAAGGCTGCAGCATGCGTACAATTTATACACTCGTTTTCATAGATCAACGAAGTCTCTAGAAAGGAGATGACTATGAAAACGAAGAAACACGCCTTGCTGTTTGCGGCGTTGCTGTTGGGTGGGATGTCGGCTTCGTATGCTTTGGAAATGACCGGGTTGAAACCGGGCGTGCCTGCGTCGACGGCGACGGCGCAGGCGATGGCGAAGCGTCACGCGACCTTGTATGGCGATCCAGCCGGCCAATCTCAGGCCAGTCGCATTATCGACGTGAAGCCAGGGATGCGGTATGTCAACGTGGACTCTGGCGAGACGGTGGCGTTTCGGGCCGGCGAGAAGATCGTCGCATGGACCTTCGCCCAGATGGTCAGGGATACGAGTGTGGACCTTGGCTTGTTGATGCCGGATCTGCCGGGTAGCGCTGGCGTGCGCGTCTATATTGATAGAAGCGACCTCTTCACAGGTGGCTGAACGTTGCTGAACCGGTGAACTACAGGCCCCGCACAATGCGGGGCCTTTTTCATCGTCATTGGCGTCGGTTCTGCCGCTTAGCAATACACGAGGC
Organism: Ralstonia sp. 110700041-2; assembly: GCF_056280165.1. NCBI lineage: Bacteria > Pseudomonadati > Pseudomonadota > Betaproteobacteria > Burkholderiales > Burkholderiaceae > Ralstonia > Ralstonia sp. 110700041-2. The sequence goes on from NZ_JBSFAI010000025.1 coordinate 27,577, forward strand.
GATGGGAAGTTGTAGCACGCGCCACCGCATCATGAACGGCACCGGATTGACGCCGATGGAGGGAAAAAAAGCTTGCCCTCCGGGGAGGGCAAGCTTCGGAAGCTTTCGCCATCGGGATAAAGCGAAAGAGCACCAAGAGCCAAGCAACTGACGGGTGCCTGGCTCCCCCACAGAGGTCGGTCTGAGTTTCAGGGACGGCTTGCGTCAAATTCCGCGTGCGCCATCGGTGAACACATCACGCGGCCCAATACGCGAGCCGTCGGTAAATACGTCACGCTGGCCGAGGCGTGCGCCGTCGGTGAACACGTCGCGCTTGTCGATGCGTGCACCGCCGGCGTAAATGTCGTTGACTGCGGCGCGTCCGCCGTCGGTGTAGGGGTCGCGGGGACGGTGGATCTGGCCATCAGGGGTAGCAGCGATGGCGGAGCCGGCGGCAGCAATCGTGAGGGCAGCAGCAATCAGGGCAGTGTGAATCGTCTTCATGGAATCTCTCCGGAGTCAATGTTTGTGAGTCTCTAATCGCTCACCGTGTTCACAGTCTAGCTACCGGACCTGCTCCACTGAATTACCCGCGTATTACGATCCTGTCATAAAAAAATGCCTCCCGGTTGGGAGGCACAAACTCTCTTGAATTAACAAGAAAGTGTCGATTCTTTTGAGCTCGCTCAGAACTTGTGGCGTACGCCTACGACGACGCCGGTCTGATCCTTGCCAGGGACAACGTTGGTCGGGCTGCCGGTCGTCGAGTTGTAGCCGTTCATGCCCAGCTGCGAGTTGCCGCGGTTCAGTGCATAACCGACGTTCATATACACATCGGTACGCTTCGAGAAAGCGTAATCTGCCGAGGCAACGAACAGGAACGGGTCTGCGCCAGAATTGCGGCTGTCCGTGTAGTAGGCGGCGCCGGTCAGCGTCAGTGCGGGCGTCAGGCCATAGCGCAGGCCGGCCCAGTAAATGTTAGAACCGTTCGTCGGCAGCGCACCGACATTGCCGTTGTACCAGCGATAACCAATAAATGCCTTAGCCGGTCCGAAAGCGTAGCTCGCGCCAATTAGAGCGCGGCGGTCCTTGCGGTCGGCCGTGGCGACGGTGCTGCCCTGGATCTCGTCGTACACCGCGCCGACAGCGAGGGCGCCGGTTTCATACATGAGCGATACGCCCATGTTTCGATCGACCTTGTAGTTCCCCGGCACTTCGCCGCCGCCGGTGCGGCTAAAGCTGTAGAGGCCGGTGACCGTCAGGCCACTGAAGATGCCACGGTACTTGATAGCATTGTCAGCGCGACCCGCCAAGACGTCATCCATCTTGAAGAGCGAGTAGCGCGGCGCGAAGCCCATCGGGTCGAGTTGCAGCGTGGTGTCATACATTGGTGTCGTTTGACGACCCAACGTCAGTTGACCATATTTGCTACCCAATCCTACGAAGGCACTACGATCAAAAAGACGGGTGCTGTTGTTCTGTGCGCCGGTGTCGAACGAAATGCCGCTTTCCAATTCGAAGATGGCTTTCAGACCGCCGCCAAGGTCTTCGACGCCACGCAGGCCCCAACGCGACGTCGACATGTTGCCGGAGGTCATGCGAACCTGGTTCGAGCCACCGGGCGAAGCCGATGGGACGTTGCTCAGATGGTAATACCCCCTGAAATCCACCGCTGGGAGAAGTAGAATTTTCTCGTTAAGAGGGAGTTCTGCAGATGAAGAAGTCGAGATTCACAGATAGCC
>NZ_JBSFAI010000026.1:0-19346 GCF_056280165.1 Ralstonia sp. 110700041-2
CTATCTGTGAATCTCGACTTCTTCATCTGCAGAACTCCCTCTTAACGAGAAAATTCTACTTCTCCCAGCGGTGGATTTCAGGGGGTATTACCCAGGGGCCAACGAGTGGCTGGCCGTCAACCAGTATTCCATCAAGGGTCCGCATCACACCCGACGGCCTGACATCATTCTGTTCGTCAACGGCTTGCCATTGGCGCTACTGGAACTCAAGAACCCAGCTGACGAGAGCGCCGACATCTGGAGGGCCTTCGACCAGATTCAAACCTACAAGGAACAGATTCCAGACGTCTTCCAGTACAACGAAATCTTGGTCATCAGCGACGGCTCCCAAGCCCGCATGGGCTCGCTCTCGGCAAATGCCGAGCGCTACATGCAGTGGCGCACCATCGATGGGGTCACCTTGGACCCGCTCGGCCAGTTCAACGAATTGGAAACGCTGGTCCGGGGTCTGCTGGCGCCAAGCTATCTGCTGGACTACCTACGCTTCTTTGTCCTGTTCGAGGACGACGGCACTCTGGTGAAGAAAATCGCCGGCTACCACCAGTTCCATGCTGTTCGGGCCGCAATCCAACAAGTGGTGTCTGCCTCTGTGCCTGGCGGCAGCCATAAAGGCGGAGTAGTCTGGCACACGCAGGGCAGCGGCAAGAGCATCACCATGACTTGCTTTGCTGCTCGGGTGATGCAGGAAGCGGCCATGGAGAATCCCACCATTGTCGTCATCACGGACCGCAGTGACCTCGATGGGCAACTCTTCGGTGTGTTTTCTCTAGCGCAGGACTTGTTGCGCGAGCAACCGGTGCAGGCGGCAACTCGGCAGGACTTGCGCGCCAAGCTGGCAAACCGGCCTTCCGGCGGCATCGTCTTCGCCACCATCCAGAAGTTCATGCCAGGGGAGGATGAAGATAACTTCCCCATGCTCTCGGACCGGCACAACATAGTGGTCATCGCCGACGAAGCGCACCGGACCCAATACGGCTTCGAAGCCAAGCTGAAGACGTTGAGCCCGCCGAGGCCCGCCGCCAACGACGATTCGGGCCTGCTGGTTGCCGAACCCCGAGCGGTCTACCAGGTCGGCTATGCGCAGCACCTGCGCGATGCGCTACCCAATGCCACGTTCGTGGCCTTCACCGGCACCCCGGTATCGAGCGAGGACCGAGACACGCGGGCGGTGTTCGGCGACTACATCCACGTCTACGACATGCAGCAGGCCAAGGAGGATGGCGCCACGGTGGCCATCTACTTCGAGTCTCGCCTAGCCAAACTGTCGCTTAAGGCCGAGGAGCTGCCTCAGATTGACGCGGAGGTGGATGAGCTCGCCGAGGACGAAGAGGAAAGCCAGCAGGCGAGACTGAAAACCCGCTGGGCTGCTCTGGAAAAGGTGGTCGGCGCGGAACCTCGCGTGGCCGCTGTCGCCGCCGACCTGGTGGCGCACTTCGAAGAGCGCAACAAGGCGCAGAGCGGCAAGGCCATGGTGGTGGCGATGAGCCGCGAGATTTGCGTTCACCTCTACAACGAAATCATCAAGCTGCGCCCCGACTGGCACGACCCCGACCCCGAGAAGGGCGCTATCAAGATTGTGATGACTGGCTCGGCCAGCGATAAAGCGCTGCTGCGGCCTCACATCTACAGCGGCCAAGTCAAGAAACGCTTGGAAAAGCGCTTCAAAGACCCTGCCGACCCGTTGCGTATTGTCATCGTGCGAGACATGTGGCTAACGGGCTTCGACGCGCCTTGCGTCCATACGCTGTATGTCGACAAGCCGATGAAGGGCCACAACCTCATGCAGGCCATTGCCCGCGTCAACCGCGTTTTCAAGGACAAGCAGGGCGGATTGGTTGTCGATTACATCGGCATTGCCAATGAGCTCAAGAGCGCGCTCAAGGAATATACGGCGAGCAATGGGCGTGGCCGCCCCACCGTCGACGCTGCTGAGGCGTATGCGCTCCTGGAAGAGAAGCTGGACATCCTGCGCGGCATGCTCCACGGCTTCGACTACAGCGACTTCCTGACGGCTGGCCATAAGCGTCTGGCTGGTGCTGCCAACCATGTGCTGGGTCTCAAGGATGGCAAGAAACGCTTCGCCGACACGGCGCTTGCCATGAGCAAGGCGTTCACGCTGTGCTGCACGCTGGACGAGGCCAAGGCCGTCCGCGAAGAGGTCGCCTTCATGCAAGCGGTCAAGGTCATCCTGACCAAGCGCGAGCTCAGTGAGAAGAAGCGCACCGACGAGGAGCGTGAGTTGGCCATCCGGCAAATCATCGGCTCTGCGGTGGTTTCCGAAGAGGTCGTGGACGTCTTCGAGGCGGTCGGCCTTGACAAGCCGAATATCGGCATTCTCGATGACGCTTTCCTCGCGGAAGTGCGCAATCTTCCGGAACGCAACCTGGCGGTCGAGTTGCTGGAGCGACTGCTGGAAGGTGAAATCAAGAGTCGCTTTGCTGGAAACGTGGTTCAGGAGAAGAAGTTCTCCGAGATGCTTGCCAATGTGGTGAAGCGCTACCAGAACCGAGCCATTGAGACGGCCCAGGTCATCGAAGAGCTCATCGACATGGCCAAGAAGTTCCGCGCCGCCGCCAGCCGTGGCGAGGAGCTGGGACTGACCGAAGATGAGGTGCGCTTCTATGACGCTTTGGCCAATAACGAGTCCGCCGTGCGTGAACTCTCCGATGAGACGCTGAAGAAGATTGCGCACGAACTGACCGAGAACCTACGCCAGAACATCACCGTGGACTGGTCAGCGCGCGAAAGCGTGCGCGCGAAGCTGCGACTGATGGTCAAACGGATTTTACGCAAGTACAAGTATCCGCCGGACCAGCAGGAGGGGGCGGTGGAGTTGGTGTTGCAGCAGGCGGAGGCCTTGGGAGAGGCTTGGGTCTGAATGCTAGTTGCGCTTCCTATTCCCCTTTTTTCTGTGTTCCTAGAGATGTCTCAAGGAGGGCACGCGCTTGCAATAACGCTGTGTCCGCGTCGACCTTGTGCCCATGGAGATTCTCCGCGAGTGTGCTCAATAGTTGGCCCCTTGCAAGTGCGAGTCGCGTTTACAGCGCGCCATTGTCAGTAACTGTTGTAGAGGTGCGAAAAATCCACCCCTTCAATCTTGAAGAGGTCCATCCCTGCCGCGAGTTCCATCGGGTCGTAGATACGGCGGCCTGCACGCTTCTTTCCATAGCGCCCCGCCATGCCTTCGGGCTGATGGCCCAAGATGCCGTCGAGCTGATATTGCGATAGCTTGCATCGGCCACCGTATTCTTCGAATGTGTGCCGGAAGGAGTGGAAGTTGTAGCGGATATCGTCCACAACATGCTTGTCCAGATACTCGTTGAACCAGGTCGAGAACTGGGCCGTGAGCACGCCATACTTGTTCGGCTTCAGGCCCGGAAAGAGCCACTCCTCTCCGGCCAACTGCATCTGCTCGACATAGCGACCAAAGCCGATTTTCATCAGCTCGCTATGGACGGGGACTTGACGCTTCGAGACCCTATTCTTGACACCCTGTTCTTCGTGCAAGTCCGTAATGCGCAGGAACATGCGGTTGTTCCAGGTTTGCACGTCACAGACCATCAACTGGCCAAGCTCCTCCTCGCGCTCACCACCGAAGACCGCGAGCAGTGGCAGCCAGAATGCGGCATCGCCCCCACCCTTGGCGGGCCGCTTGCCTGCGGTGAACACCTCGGTCTTGAACAAGAGCCGGATGTGCGAGGGCTCAAACGGTTGTTGGTCGTTTTTCTCCTTCGTCGAGACCTTGATTTTGACTTCCGAAAAAGGGTTGGCCCTCAACGCCGTGAGGCCACTCTCCAGATTCGTCTGCAGGATGGGACGTAACAGCGCAAAAATCGTCTTCACGCGGCTCTTGGAGAGGCCTTCGTTCTGTTCGAGGTATCGCGCATAGTCGCGAATGTCATCGGCGGTGAGCTCGACCGGCGCACTGTCGCCGGAAAACTTCCGCAGCCGCGCCACCTGTGACCGGGCCTCATCAACGGTCTTGGGCTCGGGGTGCCGCTCGCTGGCCCAATAGCCCAGATAGTGGTCCCAGCTGTCATTCTCACCGGGGGCGGCGGGCATGTCAGGGGTGGGTACCTCGATGCCCCGCAGCCGGTCTAGCTGACTCTTGATGACCTGTAGGTCGGCCTGCATCAGTTGCAGAGTGTAATGCTGCAGCAGGCCGGGCTCCGCCGTGGCGGCGTCGAAGCCCTCGGTTGCCAGCATGTCATCGGTGTTGTGCTCGGCGTACGATGTGTCCTGAATCGCGCACGCGTCCTCGAGCGCCTGCAGTTCCTGCCCGAGCTCGGCGCGGCGTGCCTGCAGGTCGGCGAGCGTTTTGGGGCGCTCGTCTTCGTCCGTGTCGAGAATCGCAGCCTTATAGCGCTCGATGAGCGATGGAATCATCCAGCGCTCGAGCTTCTGTGGTTGCTCATCGTGGGCGGCTTCACTTGTGTGCGGTATCTCGTCTGCCGCGTCAGTCGTGGGCGGCGTCTCGTCTGCGACCTGCAGTTTGGCCTCGTGGGTCGCGAAGAGATTGTCAGCCTCCACGGACAGCTTGCGGGCGCGTTTGGCGGCAGTCTTGTAATCGGGCGTGCCTAGGGAGGCGGTGATGACCGGCTTGCCGATTGAAGCTTGGAGGTGCTTGGGGACCGGGCGCCGGAACTGCCACTTTTCGCTGTCGGGCCGTTTGTAGAGGTATTGTTGCAAGGCTTTGTCCACTGGGTGACCTATCGAGGCGGATTCGTACGCAAATTGCTACGGTCCGTTGTTACGGTCGACAAGCGGAAAAACTTTAGCCAGCACCCTGGAGACCCTTATAAATCAAGGGTCTCGGAAAGCGAAAGGCCGCTGGTCCTTGCGGAGCAGCGGCCTTTCAGTGAGTGGTGGCGAATCAGGGAGGAGGCCCTGAGAAGCACATTCAGTGCTGGTTCCCTTATTAATCAAGGGCTTGCGGAAGTCGCAGTTTCGCGCTTTGTACCCGGTCTTTGTACCAAAATTGGGGCGACACGGCAAGCCAGTCGCGCCTTTCAAAGCTGGGATCTGGCGCCGCGATCCGCCAAAAGTCGATAGACGCCCGACGTGGGCAACTTTCGGAAAATTTTTGACCTCTGGCGCGGGCGAGTGAAGAAGCAAGAATCGATAGTCTTTCCAACGTTGCCGATCCGAGCAACGACTTCGAAAGGAATCAACATGTCATCCAAAGCTTCCAAATCCTCGTCCCCCATGACCTCTAAGGCTGCCGCGCGTATCCAATCCAGTACGGCAAAGGTAAGCGGAGGCCAAGTAAGCTCAAACTCCTTTGCTGCTCGTGCGCAGCGGGCGGCATCGGTCAATCAAGGTGCCACCAAGGGCACGAAGTAAACGGGAAGGGCTCGGTGTCGCGTTTGTCAGCGAGCCCGGAGAGCACCATGTACAGCAAAGACAAAATCATCGCGACTGCGGTGCGCCGGCTGTTAAATGATGGCTGGCGCTACATGGCAGGCAGGAAGCACGGCAAGCTAGTTGCCCCGAATGGTCGAAAGCTCGCCGTGCCATGCACACCCAGCGACTGGCGTGCCAGTCGAAACTTCAAGCGGGACGTCCGTCGCGTTTCACTGGGGATGCATCCATGAACCAAGCTGGAACCCCTTACCCGAGAATGGGCGAATGTATTCGCGCGCTTGTTGGGGCGCTGGACCTCAAATTCAGCGACCGCGATGTGGACCGCCTTGCCCGCGAAGGAGACTTTGACTGGGAGAAGATTGACAAGGTCGTTCAAGTGCTGCTGCTCGATGGCGTGACCCGGATCGTCGGGGCGGATGCTGAAACGCTTATTAAGCCGTGGGTCCTAGCGCTTAGAGAGAGCTATTGCAGCTTGGTACTGGGCGTACCGCTTGATGGCCTTGGCAGAGTTCAATCCCTACCGGTCTTGGTGGAGGACTTCTTCGTCCCCAGTGCAGCAACACTGTTGCGATCGATTCACAAACACAGAAATGGCCCAGAGCTTGGCCACCTGCTCGACGCGAATCACCCGCCCGCCGGCGTGGTTCTTAGCTGGCTTGATGAACTCGTCGGTGAGCGTGTTGACAAGCTGGTCTATCCGGGAACGACCGGGACGGACCGGGCGTATCGAGACAAGCTGCTCAAGTGGCGTAGCGGCGTTGATCTTCCCTCATCACAAAGCATCCAACTGTTCGTCGATGGCCTTCGCAAGCTGGCTGGCAATGACCTAGCAGTCTCAGCCGGGCTTTGGTTGCTGGTGGCGTTGGCGCTCGGCAGCTTCGACCGGGCTTGGTCGCAGCCAGTTCGACCATTGCTAGCTCAGCGAATAGCGGGCGAAGGGACATCTCGCGACCCGTCCGTGAAGCTTGCTGATCTAGTTCGCCAGGCTGGAGCCGCGCATCCTGAGCTCGCGCTGCGCGGCTCAAAGATCTGGCATGACCTGAGACGAACTTCAGCGAAAGCAGACGGGGATCAATCGCGCATTTGGACGGAGATTGAGCAACTTCAGTCGCTGGCAGACGCTTGTGATCCTGACGGCAGGACTGCCTATCACTACGAATGGATGAAGGCCCGGTGGAACGTATTGTCGGGACAGTATGAAGAGGCGCTTGCTCACTTCGAGCGCGCATTCGAACTGGCTTGCTATCGCGCTGGGCAACAGCTCAAAGAGATTGTTCAGGAAGCCTCATGCATTGCGGCCTTCTTGGGACCGGGAGCGAAGCCAGCTTTGAAACGGTTCAAGCACGTTGGTATCGCGCTGGGATTGTTCCAGAAGCCTCAGGACGCTCCGGTCATAGAGGATTGGGAGGTCGAACATCTCTCGAGGCAGTTGCCTCGACTCTTCCCACCACAAGGCCGCTTCTGTGAGTGTCCACGGGAGCTTTCCAATTATCCCTTGGCTGGCTTGCTCGTGGTATCTGACAAAACGATAGCTGCCATTCAACCTGACCTGAAGAAGGTCGACCGGGTGAAGGCGATCCACTTTGAAGGTGGGGAGGTGAGGCGATGGCCGCAACTCAGGCTGTTTGCCTCGTTCGGACGCTATGCTGAAGTCAAACAACTGATGGCTGCCGGAGCGCCGGTCGACCAGCTCGACAGCGCAGACGGATCAGCACTGTTGTGTGCGCTCCAGTATGCGACACAGACAGGGGATAGACGAGTCTTGGAGACTCTCCTGAAAGTTCCCCATCAGCCGGAAACGCTTAATGCCAGCACGGTACGCAAGCGCCTCACGCCCCTCATGTGTGCCATTGATCTCGGTGATCCAACAGTGGTTGGGGAACTGTTGGCCCAAAAGGCAGACCCGAACAAGCGAGGGCACACCGACGAGCAGACCCCGCTGTACTACGCGGTGAGCTTACTGTATCGAACGGTTTATCCCAACAGGATGTACGCCCAATTGGTCGAACACTTCTTGAAGGTGCCAGATCTCGTTCAGCAGGAGACCTTGCGGCGATATGGAGTAGATTCCGCTGGGGTGTTTGGCGATCGACCTCAGATGCAAAGAAGGTTCCCCCAGCTAGTCGCGCAGCTTGTCAGCGCCATGGTCGACGATCATGTGCGTCGGCATGGCGTCAACAGGCTCCGACGCACAATCGAAGTGTTGCTTGAGTTTGCGGCGAATCCGAATGCTGCGCACGGCTATCCGGTTCCCGGCCGAACGCCTCTCATGCTTGCAGCAGAAAGTGACCTGCCTGAGGTGTTCGATCTGATGGTGCGCCACGGCGGTGAACCCATGCAGCCTGACGCGAGCGGGCAGAACTGTATGCATATTGCGCTGGCGTTCGGCTCAGGGAAGATCGTCAGGTATCTAACTGGTGCACGGATTTGAGTTGACGATCGGCCGCTGCAGCAGCCTCTCGCGTAGAGCAGCGCGAGTTTCCAAGCCGTCCAACCGCATGGCTCCAGCATCCACTCGACAACTTATCTCCTTGCTGGAGCTCCAGCGGTCGAGTATCATGTAATCAATTTGATGATATCGATCGGTTGATAATGATCAATCTGGCAGCTAATTCCCGCCTACCTTTCACCTCTCGTGAATGATGAGAAATTGACACTGCGTCCCCAGCGCGTCGAGAGCTTGAGCCATGCCCAGCGCGAGCGGCTGGCCTACATCGACTTCCGGCTCTACTTCTTCGGTGAGATCGGCCGTCCAGACCTGATTGAGCGATTCGGTGTGGCTCCGGCAGGGGCGACACGGGATCTCGCTCTGTACAGGCAAATCGCGCCGCAGAACATCACCTTTGACGGTAGCCACAAGATCTACCGCATCGGGCAGGCTTTCTCCCCGCTGTTCGACCACGCATCGCAGCGCGTTTTGTCGGCCCTGGCTCTGGGCTTCGGCGACGGCGTGAACGGCGCGATGCAGCCGCTGCTGTCGTGCGAATCGCCCGCCGCCCTGAGCAACCCCAGAATGGATGTGCTGGCGCCGATCTGCAGGGCGATCCATGCTAAACGACCAGTTGCCATCCGCTATTACTCGATGAGCAGCGGTGAGTCCGAGAGAGTCATCGTGCCCTTTGCGCTGGTGGATACCGGGCAGCGCTGGCATGTCCGGGCTTTCGACCGCAAGAGCGGAGAGTTTCGAGACTTCGTCGTCACTCGTATCAAAGTGCCAACGCTGCTCGACGAGGAGCCACGGACCAACGAACGTCCGGACAACGACATCCAATGGACGCGTATCGTCGAACTGGACTTCGTGCCGCACCCGCGCCTTGAACGCCCCGAGGTCATCAAGATGGACTACGGGATGACTGACGGCTTTATACGGATGCATGTTCGCGCAGCAGTCGCGGGCTACATGCTGCTGCGCTGGAGCGTGGACTGCTCGCCCGACCATCGCCTCAAGGAGGAACAATACCGCCTATGGCTCTGCGATCCGCTAGCGCTGTACGGCGTTGAGAACGCCAAGCTGGCTCCTGGCTATCAAGCACCGGGTAGCCTTAAAAAACGATAGGAAAGAACAAGCGCAATGGCCAAGACACTTGAAGCTCACGACAAACTGATCCGCGAGATTTTCGAGGGCAGCTACCAGTTCGAGATTCCGGACTATCAGCGCCCCTACGCCTGGACAACCGAGCAGGCGGGCGAGTTGTTCGACGATCTGATCTCGGCGATGCAAGACGCCCGTGTCTCCGGCGCGACCAGCCAATACTTCCTCGGCAGCATCGTTCTGATCAAGAACGATCGGGAACCGAAATCATCGGTGGTCGATGGCCAGCAGCGCCTGTCCACGCTGACGATGCTGTTCGCAGTGCTGCGCGAGGCCATGCCGCACGCCGCCGACGACATCACCGATTTCCTCTACAAGAAGGGCAAGGTCAGCCTTGGCGAGAAAAACGAATACCGCCTGACCGCCCGCGAGGAGGATGCCGACTTCTTCCGCGCCAACATTCAGGAGCCGGGTGGCATCGCGCAGTTGGTCACCAGCACCGAAAAGTTGGAGGACAGCCGCCTGCGCTACCGCGAAAACGCCACGCTGCTGCTTGCCAAGGCCAAGGCGTTGCCGCCCACCGACCTAATCGCGCTGTGGCAGTTTCTCGCCAACGACTGCTCGCTGGTCGTCATCTCTACGCCCGATCTTGAAGCCGCCTACCGCATCTTCTCCGTGCTCAACAACCGGGGGCTCGACCTCGCGCCTATCGACATCATCAAAGCGCAGGTTCTAGGCCTGATCCGCACTACGGCAGGCGACGTCAAGAGCCGCGCCTACGCCAAAGAGTGGAGCCGGATCGAAAGCTCGCTCGGCCGTGACGCCTTCGGCGATCTGTTTGGCCACATCCGCACCATTTACGCCAAGCAGAAGCAGCGGGCCACGCTGGTCAAGGAATTCCAGGAGCACGTCACAGAGTACAAGGCTCCCATCGACCTCGTCGACAATGTCATCAAGCCCTACGCCGAAGTGTGGGACTTTGTGCGCGACGCCGACTTCGAGGCTACCGAGCACGCCGAGACGATCAACGAGCACCTGTCCTGGCTCAACCGCGTGGACTTCAAGGACTGGGTGCCCCCGGCACTGGTTTATTTCAAGCGCTTCCGACAAAAGCCGAAGCTGCTCGCGGATTTCTTTGGGTCACTGGAACGCCTCACCTATTTCTTGCTGGTGACCAAGGTGGGCATCAACGAACGCATCGACACCTACGCCGCGCTCAACAAGGAAATCGAGCCTGCTGCCTTCGACGGCGATCTGGCCGGCTTGAATACTTTGGCCCTCACGGACAAACAGCAGCTCGAGTTTGTGGCCGCGCTCGATGGCGACATTTATCGTAATCTGCCCAAAGCCCGCATGGCGCTGGTATTGCGCCTTGAATCCTTGGTTCGTGCTCCTGGAGTACAGCTCCAAGATGCCGTGTCTCTGGAGCACGTCCTGCCGCAAACTCCGCCCGACGGTTCGGACTGGATCAAGTGGTTCCCGGACGAAGACGAGCGCGATAGCTGGACGCACCGATTGGCCAATCTGGTTCCGCTGGATAGGAACAAAAACTCGTCGGCCAGCAACTACGACTTTGTCAAGAAGAAGGACGCCTACTTCAGAGGCAAGGGCAAGGCGTCGCCCTTCGTGCTGACGCAGGAAGTCAGATCAGAAAACGAGTGGACGCCCACGCTTCTGGCCGAGCGCCAGCAGCGCCTCGTGGGCGTACTCAAAGAACACTGGAATCTCGTCGTCGTCACTGGCAATGCCACCGGTGCAGCGGCGAACTGAAGAACGTATCGATGCAGAAGAAACAACAAGACCAAAGCCAGATCAAGTGGATTTCCGACTTCATCTGGAACATCGCTGACGACCGACTTCGCGACGTCTACGTGCGCGGCAAGTACCGCGACGTGATCCTGCCCTTCACCGTGTTGCGGCGGCTTGATGCCGTACTCGAAGCCACCAAGGACGCGGTGCTGGAGCGCAAGAAGTTCCTCGACACCCACAAGGTGGCCGAGCAGGACGGCGCGCTGCGCATGGCGGCAGGCCAGGCCTTCTACAACGTCTCGGAATTCACCCTGGCCAAGCTGAAGGCCAGCGCGGCGGGGCAGCGCCTGCGCGATGACTTCATTGCGTATCTGGACGGCTTTTCGCCCAACGTGCAGGAAATCCTCACCAAGTTCAATTTCCGCAACCAGATCCAGAAGCTGGTGGATTCCCACGTCCTCGGCTACCTGATCGACGACTTCCTCGACCCCGAGGTCAATCTCGCTCCGCTGCCGGTGAAGGATGCTGACGGTCGCATCAAGCTGCCCGCGCTGGACAACCACGGCATGGGCACGGTGTTCGAGGAGCTGATCCGCCGCTTCAACGAAGACAACAACGAAGAGGCGGGCGAACACTTCACCCCGCGCGACGTGGTGCAGCTCATGGCCAAGCTGCTGTTCCTTCCGGTGGCCGACCGCATCGAGTCCAGCACCTATTCGCTCTACGACGGCTCCTGCGGCACCGGCGGCATGCTCACCGTGGCCGAGGAAGTGCTACACGAACTGGCTGAGCAGCACGGCAAGGATGTGTCGATTCACCTGTTCGGGCAGGAGATCAGCGACGAAACCTACGCCATCTGCAAGGCCGACTTGCTCTTGAAGGGCGAAGGCGCAGAGGCCGAGAACATCGTCGGCGGCGCAGACAAATCCACCTTGTCCGCCGACCAGTTCCGCAGCCGCGAGTTCGATTTTATGATCTCCAACCCGCCCTATGGCAAAAGTTGGAAGACCGATCTGGAGCGGATGGGCGGCAAGAAGGAATTCGACGATCCGCGCTTCATCGTCAGCCACGCGGGCGACGCTGAATTCAAGCTCATCACCCGGTCCAGCGACGGGCAGCTCATGTTCCAGGTGAACAAGCTGCAAAAGATGAAGCACAACACGCCGCTGGGCAGCCGCATTGCGCTGGTGCATAACGGCTCGGCGCTGTTCACCGGCGACGCGGGCCAGGGCGAGAGCAACATCCGCCGCTGGGTGCTGGAGAACGACTGGCTCGAAGCCATCATCGCCCTGCCGCTCAACATCTTCTATAACACCGGCATCGCCACCTACATCTGGGTGTTGGCCAACAAGAAGGCCGAAGCGCGCCGTGGCAAAGTGCAGTTGATCGATGCATCGCAGTGGTTCCAGCCGCTGCGCCGTAACCTCGGCAAGAAAAACTGTGAACTGAGTGATGCCGACATCGCCCGCATCCTCGACCTCTACCTCGGCGATGCACAGGAAACCGCCCAGTCTAAATGGTTCGATACCCAGGACTTCGGCTACTGGAAGATCACCGTCGAGCGCCCGCTGCGCCTGAAAAGCCAGCTCTCTGACGAACACATCGAGCCCCTGCGTTTTGCCACTGGCGACGAGGCGTTGCGCGCCGAGATCTACGCCACTCACGGCGAGGCGCTTTATACCGAGTTCGCCAAGCGCAAACCGGCCATCGAGGCATGGCTGAAAGGTGAGGACGAGAACGAAGACGACGACAGCGAAGACAGCGACAGCGGCGATGACAGCGAAGCTCTCGTCGCCCGTAAAGCGGTGCCCGCCAAGCGCCGCAAGAAGCTGCTCGACGCATCGACGTGGCAGCGCGACAGGGGGCTGATGGAGGTAGCGCAACGGGCGCAGCAGGCACTGGGAAGCTCCCTGTTCGACGACCACAATGAGTTCCGCACCCGCTTCGATGCTGCCCTTAAGGCGCAGGGTGACAAGCTCGGCGCGCCGGAGAAGAAGGCCATCTACAAGGCGGTGAGCTGGCGCGACGAAGCCGCGCCGCCGGTCATTGCCAAGCGCAGCAAGCTCAAGGCGGGCGAACATTTCGAGCCCGGCTTCGATGGCGTGTACCTGGAGACCGTGGGCAAGGATCGCTTCATGGTCGAGTACGAGCCCGACAGCGAGCTGCGCGACACAGAGCAGGTGCCGTTGAAGGAACCGGGCGGCATCGACGCCTTCTTCGCCCGCGAAGTGCTGCCACACGCGCCGGACGCTTGGATCGCCACGGATAAGACCCAGATCGGCTACGAAATTTCGTTTGCCCGCTATTTCTACAAGCCCGCGCCGCTGCGCACGCTGGCAGAAATCCGCACCGACATCCTCGCGCTGGAGCAGCAGAGCGAAGGGTTGCTGCACAAGATCGTGGGGGGCGCGGAATGACGGCGGCGAGCGCGTACCCGAACTACCGGCAGCCGAAGATGCGCTGGTTGCCCGCTGTGCCGGAACACTGGAACGAGCAACGCGCCAAGACCTTTTTCCGCGAGGTGGATGAGCGCTCGAAGACCGGACAGGAGGAACTGCTGTCGGTGTCTCACCTCACCGGCGTTACCCCGCGCAGTCAAAAGAAGGTCACGATGTTCAAGGCTGCGAGCTACGTTGGCTCCAAACTGTGCCGTCCAGGTGACATCGTCATCAACACGCTGTGGGCGTGGATGGCGGCGCTTGGTGCGAGCAGGCACGTGGGCATCGTCAGTCCGGCCTATGGCGTGTACCGCCCGCACCACGCCGACAGCTTCAACCCGGCGTATCTCGATTACCTGTTGCGCACCCGTGCCTACGTGGCCGAATACATCGGGCGCTCGACCGGCATCCGATCCTCTCGTCTGCGCCTGTACCCGAACCAGTTCCTCGACATTGCTCTGATCCAGCCCCCACGCCCCGAGCAAGACCAGATCGTCGCTTACCTGCGCGCGCAGGACGCGCACATCGCCCGCTTCATCAAGGCCAAGCGGGACTTGATCAAACTGCTCATCGAACAAAAGCTGCGCATTATCGACCACGCTGTCACGCGCGGCCTTGATTCATCAGTGGCGCTGAAGCCGTCCGGCATCGAATGGCTGGGCGAGGTGCCGGAGCATTGGGAAGTCGCCTTCATTAAGCACATCGCGGACGTGCGCTTCAGCGGCGTAGACAAGCATTCACACGACCACGAAACGCCGGTACGCCTGTGCAATTACACCGACGTCTACAAGAATGACCGCATCACCGACGATATGGACTTGATGCGCGCCACAGCGACTGCGGCAGAGATCGCCCGCCTGACGCTGAAAGCGGACGATGTCATTTTGACGAAAGATTCCGAAACGCCGGACGACATCGGTGTACCCGCTTGGGTGCCGGAGGATTTACCCGGCGTGGTTTGCGCCTATCACCTTGGCCTGCTGCGCCCCGTACCGGATCGCGTGTTGGGAGAGTTCCTGTTTCGCGCCATCGGCTCGGCGCGCACGGCGCAGCAGTTCCACGTTCTCGCCACTGGCGTTACACGCTTTGCACTCGGCAAGCACGATGTGAAGAACGCAGTCATTGCGTTGCCACCCGTCGCAGAGCAGGAAACGATCTGCCGCTGGATCACCGACGAATGCCAACCGCTGGACGGCGCAATCGCCCGCGCCGAAGACGAAATCAAACTGATCCGCGAATACCGCGACCGCCTGATTGCCGATGTGGTCACTGGCCAAGTGGACGTGCGGAGCTGGCAGCCCAGCCCGGATGACGTGGTGGACGACGCGGCGCTGGCCGTGCTGGGCGATGACCAGGAAGATGTGACCGAAGAGGAGGATGGCGATGGCGAAGACTGACACCAGCGAGCGCTGGTTCGAGGCGCGCGTGGTACGCGGCTTGACCGGTGTGCCGCAGCCCGAGTACAGCCTTGATCTGGCTCCTACGGACTTCGCCGCCACCCACAACGGCTACGTTCAGGGCAAGCCCACCGACTACAACCGCGATGTGGCGCTGGATGTGGCGCAGTTGCTGGCCTTCTTACAGGCCACCCAGCCCAAGGCGGTGGACACGCTGGAACTGGCTGTGGATGGCATCAAGCGCACCCAGTTCCTACACCGGCTGCAGGGCGAGATCACCAAGCGCGGCGTCGTGGACGTGCTGCGCAAGGGCGTGAGCCACGGGCCCGTACACGTCGATCTCTACAAGCTGCTGCCCACGCCGGGCAACGCTGCCGCTGCCGACGCCTTCGGCAAGAACATCTTCAGTGTCACCCGGCAGGTGCGCTACAGCAACGATTCCGGCAACGAATTGGATTTGGTGATCTTCATCAACGGCCTGCCAGTGCTGACGTTCGAGTTGAAGAACTCGCTGACCAAGCAAACCCTGGCCGACGCCATCGTCCAGTACCAGACCACGCGCAGCCCGCAGGAACTGCTGTTCCAGCTGGGGCGCTGCGTGGCACACATCGCAGTCGATGACGTGGAGGCCGCGTTCTGCACCGAGCTCAAGGGCAAGGCATCGTGGTTCCTGCCGTTCAACCAAGGCTGGAACAGCGGCGCGGGCAATCCGCCCAACCCGGATGGCCTGAAGACCGACTATCTGTGGAAGCAGGTGCTGACCCGCGAATCGCTTGCCAACATCATTGAAAGCTACGCGCAGGTGGTGGAGGAGGAAGAAGCGGACGCCAGCGGCAAGAAACGCAAGAAGCGCAAGCAGATCTTCCCGCGCTTTCATCAGTTGCGCACGGTGCGTGCGCTGCTGCGCCACGCCAATGCCGATGGGGTGGGCAGGCGCTATCTGATCCAGCATTCGGCAGGCAGCGGCAAGAGCAACACGATTGCCTGGCTGGCGCACCAGTTGGTGGAGCTGCGCCGCAAGGATGACCCGATGACGGCGCAGTTCGACTCCATCATCGTTATCACCGACCGGCGCGCGCTGGACACGCAGATTGCCCGCACCATCAAGGGTTACGACCACGTGGCGGCGATCTTCGGCCACTCCGATAACGCGCAGGAGCTGCGCGAGTACCTGCGCCGGGGAAAGAAGATCATTGTCACCACGGTGCAGAAGTTCCCGTTCATCCTCGATGAGCTGGGCGACCTCTCCGGCAAGAGCTTCGCGCTCTTGATCGACGAGGCGCATTCCAGCCAAGGCGGCAAAACCACAGCGCGGATGCACGAAGCCCTTGGCGGCAAGGTTGCCGAAGAGGAGTTCGAGGAGGACAGCACGCAGGATGCGGTGAACGCGGAAATCGAAAAGCGCATCGCCTCGCGTAAGCTGCTGGTCAATGCCAGCTATTTCGCGTTCACTGCCACACCCAAGAACAAGACGCTGGAGTTGTTCGGCGAGAAGACCCTCGTCGGCGACAAGGTGCAGTTCCGCTCGCCCGAAGAACTGACCTACACCACCAAGCAGGCCATCCAGGAGAAGTTCATCCTCGACGTGGTGGAGAACTACACCACCTACGACAGCTTCTACCAAGTGGCCAAGACGGTGGCGGACGACCCGGAATTCGACAAGGTGAAGGCGCTGAAGAAAATCCGCCATTACGTCGAGTCGCACGACAAGGCCATCCGCCGCAAGGCCGAGATCATGGTCGACCACTTCATTGCACAGGTCGTGGGCAAACAGAAGATTGGCGGCAAAGCGCGGGCGATGATCGTCTGCAACGGCATCGCGCGGGCCATCGACTACTGGCGCGAGGTGTCGGACTATCTCACCCAGATCAAGAGCCCGTACAAGGCCATCGTGGCGTACTCGGGTGAATTCGAGATTGGCGGCCAGAAGAAGTCCGAGGCCGATCTGAACGGGTTTCCGAGCAAGGACATTCCGGCCAATCTCAAGCAAGACCCATATCGCTTCCTGATCGTTGCCAACAAGTTCGTCACCGGCTTTGATGAGCCCTTGCTGCACACGATGTACGTGGACAAGCCGCTGGCGGGCGTGTTGGCGGTGCAGACCCTGTCACGCCTGAACCGCGCGCACCCACAAAAGTACGACACATTCGTGCTCGACTTTGCCGACAACGCCGAGGCGGTGAAGGCGGCGTTCCAGGATTACTACCGCGCCACCATCCAGACCGGCGAAACCGATGCCAACAAGCTGCACGACCTGAAGGCCGAACTCGACGGGCAGCAGGTGTATAGCTGGCAGCAGGTGGAGGACTTGGTGGCGCTGTATTTGAGCGGCGCAGACCGGGACAAACTCGATCCCATCCTCGACGCGTGCGTGGCCGAATACACCGACAAGCTCGGCGAGGACGATCAGGTTAAGTTCAAGAGTAATGCCAAGGCCTTCGTACGCAGCTACGGCTTTCTTGCGGCGATCCTGAGCTACGGCCACCCGACGTGGGAGAAGCTGTCGATCTTCCTGAACTTCCTCATTCCCAAGCTGCCCGCACCCAAAGAGGAAGACCTCTCCAAGGGGGTGCTGGAGACCATCGACATGGACAGCTACCGGGTGGAGGCCAAAGCGGCGCTGAAGATGGCGATGGACGATGCCGATGCCTCCGTCGAGCCGGTGCCGCCCGGTGGCGGAGGTGGCAAAGGTGAAGCCGACATCGACAGGCTCTCCGCGATCATCAAGACCTTCAACGACCTGTTTGGCAACATCGAGTGGAAGGACGAGGACAAGATCCGCAAGGTCATCGCCGAGGAAATCCCGGCGCGGGTGGCGCAGGACAAGGCCTACCAGAACGCGCAGGCGAACTCCGACAAGCAAAACGCTAAGCTGGAGCACGACAAGGCGCTCAACCGCGTGGTGCTGGAATTGCTGTCCGATCATACGGAGCTGTTCAAGCAGTTCAGCGACAACCCGAACTTTAAGCGTTGGTTGACTGACACGGTATTCGATGCGACCTATCAGCCTGGCGTGGGCTCGCCGAAGACTCCGCCGCAGACTGGCGTGTCGGCATGAGAAGGAATTGGTGCGGGAGGTCTCGATGATAGGAACATCTGGAGAGGATCAACCGCAAAATTTCAGTGTTTTGCAGAGAGGCAGAGCGACTGGACGAAGATGCCTGCTAACGCACGAGCAGAATTGGTCCGCTTGGGGGGGTAATTTAGCCGTGATGGCGTAGACCGCCGATACGTCTGTTGAGCCTGTCGCTATACGAGTTACGCCAATCCGGCGTGACTCGATAGGACAATAGAAATGAACGATTTCGTGAATCTCCACGGCGCGTTGGTTGGCTCCGCCCGTCTCATGAACCCGCAAGAAATCCAGGGGGTATTGGCAGCAAGAAGGGGAGGCCCGAATCTGCGCCCTGGCTGGTGTCTTTGTGGTGATGTAACCAAGGACATGTTCGAACTGTTTGCGGGCCCCGGATGCACCTTGCGACTTAGGTTGTCGGGATTTTTCGGACCGTCTCAGGGCAGCTATGCGGTGCTCACGCAGCAAGTGCGGGATCTACAGCACAGGTTTCTGCTGCCACTGTATGAGCCGGACGCGGTTGCGTTTCTGAAGGCGTTGCGTGATCAGCCGCTCCAGGTGATGTTGGCACGAGAAGGTGGCGAGCTCGCGGTAGTGGGGCATCAATACGTGGAATGGCGAGACGTAGTCCCGCTGGTGGCCATGGCAAGTCCCTGCCAGGGGGGCGATATTCACGAGGTCATGCTGGAGACTGCGGAGGCTGTTCGGTACATCAGCGGTCTGGACGCGATACCTAGCGCGATACCGGAAATTGCGGTCCGGCTGGCGAGCGTGTCGTATTTGTCACCTGACGATTTCTGCGTAGACATGATTGCTGCCGGGATGATGCGTGGCGAGGAGCGCTTGATATGAGCGCCCTGACTACGCCCTTGGAAGGGCTCGCGTTCTATCTCGTGAGCGATAGCGAGGACCGGACGCCACTGGCAGCTGTCGAGGCTAGAAATGAGGACGATGCGAGGGTATTTGCCCTTGCGCTTAAGCCGGCTCTTGAGCTGCCAGCCACGGTCGACGTGAAGCGGGTAGGAGCAGTAGCCCCAACTGGGGTGCCGCTGTTCCGGCTCCGCTATTTGGAAGCGCTGACGACACGAGCCATGGAGGATAGGGAGAGATCGGGCGTTACTTGCCACTAGCGTGGTGACCCCGGAAAACTCGACGTTGATTGAGCGGCGATTTCATACCTTCGGTACGGATCGCCGCTGTTTTCTGGGCGGCTGTAGGGCTCCGGGTATGTCTGACAAGTCAGGGACATGCTTATCGGTAACGCTTCCCGCGTGTCGCATTCGTGCAGAGAGCAAATAAGAAAGGCCACCCTAGCAGGTGGCCCCAATCACTCTAGATTTCGAACTAGCTCGCAGCAGTCTCCTCTGCGACTCCAGCTGCGACAACTGGCTTGGCGATCTTGGTGGCCTCGAATGCGAGTACCAGCAGTGTGCCGGTCGGTTTGCCCTCTCGCGACAGATAATAGTCCGCTTTTAGCTTCCCTGTGATCTTTACGAAATCGCCCTTTGCGAGCCCGGGGTCGGCGTCTTTCATCACCCTAACTGAGTACCAGGTAGGCGACGTATCTGCGCCTCGCTGGCTCTCGCAGACTCGGAATTCATAATAGCCGCGCCCAGTGGCCTTGGTCTCCTTGCGTTGCGGGGGTGTTGCGACATTTGCATAGACTTGCATCGTACGTGTCCTCGATAGTTAGTGGATGGGTAATGCCCCCGTTTTCCACAGTCGGCAGAAGTAGAAACTAAGCGGCCATGGCCAGCCGCTGCTTCGGGGTAAAGCCGCCCAATGCCATATTT
>NZ_JBSFAI010000027.1:0-17121 GCF_056280165.1 Ralstonia sp. 110700041-2
TAATCTGTTCTTCGGTGAATCGCTTCTTCATGACCGTTCCTCTCTTGGGAACGGACTCTACATCGTCAACGTACTAATCGCGGGGAGCAGGTCAGCATCGCCAAAGCGTTTGCCGACGCGGGTAGCAAGGTAGTGGTTGTGTCCCGCACCCCAGTGCCTGCAGGTGAGCTGGAAGATGGCGCTACACATGCTGAGATTGCGGATGCCCGCACTGATACAACTGCCGCCACGCTGCTGACAAAGCATGATCCCGATATCCTGGTCCTAGCCGCCGGTGCCACTCCAGTTATGAGGACAATCCGGGAGCAGTCTTGGGAGACGTTCTCTCTCAACTGGGACACCGATGTGAAAATGGCTTTCCATTGGTTGCAGGCAGTCCTGTCGAAGCCGCTAAAGCCAGGAGCGCGCGTAGTCGTGATCAGCAGCGGCGCAGCGATCTCCGGCTCACCGCTAAGCGGGGGCTACGCCGGCGCCAAGGCAACTCAGCGCTTCATCGCACAGTATGCGCAGGATGAGGCATTGCGAGCCGGATTGGACATTGCAATCTCGACAGTGATGCCGCGTTTCGCGCCAACAACTGGCGTTGGTGCACCTGCGGTTCGCGCTTACGCCGAGCATGCCCGGGTCGACGTCGATGAATTCCTCCAGACGTTTCAGCGCTCCTTCGGAGCACTCGTCACGCCCGAGACTGCCGGCCATGCAATAGTCGGCCTAGCCAGTACTCGAACTTCGGAGGTTGCGCCTGCCTACTTACTGACGGGAGACGGCTTACAGAAGCTGGCCTGACGGTGCGAAGCAATAGGCGTAAGACCTCGGGAATGTGCCGGCACCATGGAGGGCGCTGGGCAACTTCTAGTTTGTTGAATCTAAGCGGCCAGTTCACGGCACCACAACGCATCGACGCCGCGCCCGCCGCCGCTCGCGTACCCGCCGACGTCGAGCGCGCGCTGCAACTGCTCAACAAACACATCTACCAGGCAGACCGCCACACCGGCATGCTCATCGTCCTGCAGCACGATGACGCCAAAGACCCGTCGTCATCTCCGCCGGCAGCTATCGGCACAAGCGCGCCCGCGCGCTGACTGACTTTGCGCGGGCGTCGGTGCAGATCTCGGATTTGATTGAGGCGGGGGTGTAGGGGGCGGGATGGGGCTCGCATCGCTGGGCGGGTTGCGGGCGTCGGTGCGGGCCCTTGGGGCTGGCCGTTATTGGCCGGTCTCGGCCCTCCGCTTGGTGCGTGGGCTAGCCGGCGCCAGAAGCAACTACCGACCCAAACCAGCCAATCGAACTTCTCGAGAGCGAAAGCTTAGCCGGTATTGTGCTTACTGCAGCAGACGTTGAATGTCGCCTTGCCGTATAGGAAATTTCTTGAAGTCGCCGTAGTCTTCAAAGAACCATACACATTTGTCAGCCGTTTCATCGGTACCACGCGCGAGGCATACCTCGGCTTCGCGAGAATACCAACCCTGCTTTCCGTCCTCGATCGTGATGCGCGTGACTAACGGATTACCGAAGCAACTTGACCCAAATACCACGCGCTCAAGCAACGGCTCACCGTTTCTCTGGAGACTCAGGAAGATCTCTGGTGCAGCCCCACACATTCCCCGTTCACTCCAGCCAGTTTGAGTAGCGATGATCGTGTACTTCGAGTCGGGCAATGAGCATTCGTAGGAGAGTTTGCTTGGCGAAAAAAATCCATGGCGAGCCAACACGTCGGGACGAACCGTGCCGTGTTCAGTCAACGCGGTGATCGCCGGGTTGTGTATCCCTCGATACTCGACGTCTAAGAATTGCGCATCCGGGACGCATGAAATGCGCACGAAATCAACCGTATAGTCGGCCCACACCGGACTAGCGAGCACCAAGAGCAGCAGCGCGATGAGTGGAAACCACTTGTGCATTTGAGGCTGCCGATGATCAGTGTGCTTAAGGGTCATGAAGAAAATTTGTTGCCTTGTTTTCGCAGCAGATCCATCTCCATCGCCATCTTCGAGGGAACACCGGTCAGTATCGGATCATTGTCGGAAACGTATCACTGACTCGCGGCCATACCTAGCAGCTCGAGGAGGGGTGTCAGGCACGGGCGACAGTATTGAATCGGTTGTCGGCTCATGGCCGATTGCCGCCAATCGCCACCGCAACTTGCTGACGCCCCCTTTATGGTTGGACGCAAACACCAGCCACCTCAAGCGCCCGCTCCCTCCCCTGCAAATACCTCAGTTTCTCCGCATCCCGCTCGGCCCCAGCGAAGAGATCGACAAGATCTGCCGCATCCTCTCCAGATAGCTCACATCGGCCGGCGGCTCCATCGCCCAGGCCGGTGCTGGGCTGATCTTCACCTGCGCCGGCACCGGCGTCGGGCTGGCAACGGGCGCGCACTGACATCCGTACATCACCAGCAGCAAGAGCGCGCTGCAGACGCGTGTTTTCAGCGGTGGCACGTTGCATCTCCGAGAAATGGGTACGGTCGAGCGCGTCGAGCTGGTCGGTAAGCTGCCGGTGCTTGCCGATTGCTGCCTGCAGCGCGGTCACGACGGTATCGACGGCAGCCTGGCGCTCGCTGGCGTGGTCGCGCTGGATCTGCGCGATGGTCGTCTCGTACCGGTTGGCCAGCCAGCCACACACAGCTGCTGCAGCCACCGCTGCCACTGTCAGGAGTCGGACGATTGCGAAGTTCATTGGCTTTGCCTTGTCTGATGATGTGGGTCAGCCACTCGTTGGTGACCTCGAAGCGGAAGATCGGGTTTTCTGCCGGGAAGACGTCGGTAAAGCGCACGTTCCACACGACGCTGCCCTGCTCGATCCGGCTGGCGGTGTTGAGCACCGGGTCTGCGTAGACCTCGAAGTCGATCAGCGCGCCCGCGTTGCGCTCGTTGCGCATGAATACGTGCAGGCCTTCGGTGACGTGTGCACGTAGGTCTTCGTAATGCCACGGTCGACGGCCCATTTGTGACCGGCCTGCGCTGCATCCATAAGGAGGTCGAGCGTACGCACGCGCGTGACGAACGACCATTTCGAATCGGTCGACAACGTGCGATTGCCCCACAGGCGGTAGCCACCATCGCGAATGATGGTGGCGATGCGGGCCTAGTTGAGCGGGTTCGCGCGGCAGGTCAGATCGTTGTCGAGATACTCGATGGGCCGGCCTGTGCCGGTGATGCCAACGAATTCCTTGTTGGACGGCGACGCCCAGTAGCCGTATTGCGCATCGGTGTACGCAAACAGGCCTGCAGCGAAAGCGGATGCAGTGCATCTACTTCTGCATTGGCGGTGGTGTCCCACGTGCGCACGCCCGGGCCGTCGATGATGCTGACGGCGCGCAGCTTGTCGGCAAGCCCATCCATGGCCGTCGCGACCGGCTGGCGCGCGGAGAACCCCGGTGCGATCAGCAAGCGTGGCTGCACGTTGAAACACGATTTGGCATCGAGCATCGACTGCAGGCCGGTGCGCACGCCGCCCGCCGTGACGCCACCGATGATGCCGGACGTGAGCGCGTTGGTGTCTTTCGACTCCGTCACGCCGGTCGCGACGATGACAGCGGAGGTGCGGGCGTAGATGGCATTGATGGCGCGGGTGATGGCGCTGTTCTGGCCGAAGGCCTGCGCGGCCTCGCGCGGGTTGGTGATCTGCACCGGCACATCGGGCTGCACGAGATCCGCACCGGGGGTGTAGGTGTCTATCAGGTCGATGATGGACGACGAGGGCACGGCAATTGGCCGTGGACCGCTATCGATAATCGTGGTGGTGATGCCGTGGAAGAATGAAGATGCCATGCGGCTCCTCGACGGGAAGAAGAAAAAAAACGCCCCGCGCGGTGGCGGGGCTTGCTTGCTGCGGGGTGTGGCGCTGGGGGCGTCCAGGCGCTGTCTTCGGTGCTAGTCGACGCTGATGTTTAACGTCACAGGGCCATTTGCCGGCACAGTGACCTCTTTGGTCCGATAGACCTTCCCATCGCTGTAGATCGTCGCGGTGTAATTTTTGGCAGGGATTTCCTGCTCCTTGCCGAACTCCGTATATCCGTTGTGCCCCCACCGCGCCTTGTCGATTGTGACGGCCGGCGTTTTCAGATTCTCTTTATCCCCTACCAGATTGACGATGACTTTTGTCATGATGGCTCCACGGTTGATCAGCGTTGAATGGGTCGTCATGCGCGCATGTGCGTGACATGCGCGCCGATGACTCTTGCTACGGTAGGGAGCAGTGAATCGGTTTCCTATGGGGCTTGCGTCATGTGTCGGTGGTCTGGGTCTTGGTGTTTTTGTCGTTCGATGGCGCCTAATCTAACAGCGCATCCGGGGTGTCCGGCCCAGTGAAATTGGCGGGAAAACCGGGTTGCCCGGGCACTTCGCGCAGCGCCTGGCGGTACTGGCCGACCTGCTGCGCTTTGCTCGCATCGCCGGAATCCATGGCCTTGTAGAACATGGCGTCGGCTGCCATGAGGCGACGATCGCGCTCCTCGCGGGCGCGCTGGCCCAGCACGTGCAGCCGTGCTGCTTCGAGCTGCTTGCCGGTGTCGCGGCACATGTTCTGGCCAACCCAGAAATCGACGCCGTGAACAAGATTGGGGTACTTCTGCCGCACGCAGAAAATCAGTTCGTCATGTGTGATCACAAGGCTGATCCTCATGGGCGCAAGCGACAAGCGGCGGGGGTTCGGCGAGGGGCGTTCACCAGTCACAGCAAGTCAACGGTTCAAAATCCAGGCGCGCAATTTACCGGTTCTAGTCCGACAGCCCCAGCAGCGGATGCTGCTCATGGCGCCAAGGCGAAACAAAGAAGGCGGCCACTTCGTCGTCACGCACGGCGTCAATGCTGGCGTGCTTCCACTTGGGCGCATGATCCTTGTCGACCGCGAGGGCCCGAATGCCTTCGATGCCATCGCCTTCGGCAAACACGTGCGTCATCATGTCCAGTTCGCGGCGCAGCTCATCGGCCAACGTGGTGTGGCGGCCGCGGCGGATCAACTCAAGCGTCACCGCGATCATCAACGGCGAGCGCTTGGCCATGTGCGCGGCGGTCTGAGCGGCCCATTCGGTATCCGTGCTGCCGGCCAGATCCGCGAAGATGCCTTGCACGCTGCTTTGGCTGAAGCAGGCATCAATGGTCTCGCGGTGAAGGGCGATGATGGCCTTGGCATCATCGGGCGCCGATGCGGCTTCGGTAAAGCAGGCGGTGATCTGCTCGGCGCTGCCCCAGTTGCCGTCGCGCAGGCGCTGGAAGATGGACGCCAGCGCCGCGGTGGTGACATGGCAATCGGCAAGGCCGATCGACAACGCATCCGCCGCTTCGATCATCTGGCCGGTCACGCCCAGGTATTCGCCCACATGACCCGGCACGCGCGCCAGGAACCACCCGCCGCCCACGTCCGGAAACAGGCCGATGTTGGTTTCGGGCATGGCCATCTTCGTGCGTTCGGTCACCACGCGCAGCGATGCGCCTTGCGAGATGCCCATGCCACCGCCCATGACGACGCCGTCCATCAGCGCGATGTAGGGCTTGGCATAGCTGAAGATGAGGTGGTTGAGGCGGTACTCCTCGGTGAAAAAGGTGATGAGCTGCGGGTCGCCTGCCGTGGCCGCGCGGTAGAAGAAACGGATATCGCCGCCCGCGCACAGGGCTTTGCCGCCCTCGCCACGCAGGATGACAGCGTGGACTTCCGGATCGTGCTGCCACGCCAGCAGCGCATGCGACATGGCGCGAATCATCTCCAGCGACAGCGCGTTGAGCGCCTGCGGCCGGTTCAGCGTCAGCCAGCCGATGCCGCCGCGTACTTCGGCGATCACGTTGGGTTGAACTTCAGCCTGGGGCGCGGGGGAAGCGGTGGATTGCATGTCTCGAATGTTGTTGTGGGTAATAACGGCTCGCACTGTACACGACAGCGTATTGAAGCGAGGAAGGGCTCTAGCCTGCCCCCTTTCGCAGCGCGGGTGTTGGGCGTATACCTGCCAGTTGGAGACGACACACATCACAACAATCCAATGACCCCTGCCAACGCCGCCCCGGGCGCGTCGAGTTTCGACCCCGGCCTGATCCTTCTGGCCTTCGCGCCGGTCTTCCTGCTGACCATCGGCGCCGAGGCGTGGTACTGGCGCAAGCGCGACCCGTCCGTCTACAGCCTCAAAGACACCGTTTCAAACGCCTGCCTCGCGCTCATGCACCAGGCGTCGGATGCGTTCTTCCTGTGGCTGATGATCAAGACGGTGTATTCGTGGACGTACAGCCACGGCCTGCGCACAGTGCCCGAGACGTGGTGGTCATTCGTGCTGCTCCTGCTGTTGCAGGATTTTCTGTACTACTTCTTCCACCGCGCCAGCCATCGCGTGCGCTGGATGTGGGCCTCGCATGTGACGCACCACTCGTCGGAAGGCATGAATTTTTCGACGGCATTCCGCCAGAGCCTGACCTATCCGATTTCCGGCATGTGGCTGTTCTGGATTCCGCTTGCATGGATCGGCTTTACGCCGGACTGGGTGATCCTCGCCGTGGGCTTGAATCTCGCGTTCCAGTTTTTCGTCCATACACGGCTGGGGGCGCTGGATTCGCGCTACGCCGGCTTCTGGCGCTGGCTGGGGCAATACGTGAATACGCCGTCGGTGCATCGCGTGCACCACGCCAAGAACCCGCAGTACATCGACCGCAACTACGCCGGCGTGCTGACCATCTGGGATCGCATGTTCGGCAGCTTCGTGCCGGAGGAGGACGCCCCCGTTTTCGGCATCACGCGGCAGGTTCACACGCACAACCCGATCACCCTCACCTTCCACGAATGGCGCGACATGTGGGCTGATGTGTTCCGCGATCGGGACATTCGCTACCTGTGGAAACCGCCCGAGTGGCGCAGCCCGCGCGCGGCGGTCACGGCCGAGGCGATGCCGCTCACATGAACGGCGGCCCGAAGCGCGTGGCGACGCGATCGGTGGAATCGAACAGATCGCGCAGCACGGCACTCGTGCACGTCGGCTGCACGTACAGGTAGAACGCTACCTCGGGCAGACGCGGCAGACCATCGGCCTCGGTCAGCACACGCATGTTGGCATCGAGCAATTCGGTCGTGCGCGCGGTCACGCCGAGCCCCGCGCTGATCGCGGCCTTGATGCCCGTCAGCGTGGGCGACAGATAGCTCGTGCGCCACGGAATGTGGTGGGCATCCAGGCATTCGATCGACAATTGGCGGAACAGGCTCAGCTCGTCGGCCATGACCAGTGGCACCGGCGCGGCGGGATTGAAGATGAAGTCTTCCGCGCAGATCCACACCATCGGCGACGTGCGCAGCTTGATGCCGGGAAAGGCATCGTCATAGCGTGTCGAGATCGCCAGATCGAGCGTCTTGTCGCGCAACGCGTCCATCAGGAACGGGCTGCGGCCCACGTTGATTTCCATCTGCAATTCCGGCGACAGCTTGGACAACCGCCGCAGCAGATTCGGCAGGATCGAATCGGCCACATCGTGCGGTGAGCCGATGCGGATTTTCTCGATCGGCCCACCAGTTTGGATCACCTGCACGGCCTGGTCGTTGAGCGCCAGGATCTTGTGCGCATAGGCGACGAGCCGCACGCCATCGGGCGTCATCATCTTGTGGCGGCCGCGCTTTTCGAACAGCGCGCAGCCCATTTCCTCCTCCAACCGCTGCATCTGCTGCGTAACCGCCGACTGCGTGCGCCCCACCCGTGCTGCTGCCGCGGCAAACGTTTCGTGCTGAGCGATCGCCACGAAGGTGCGCAGCAGATCGATGTCCAGATTTCGCATCCCGATCCCGATACTTCAGATTTTCTAATTGATTCCCGCTAAAAATTAAATTGTTCTGCGCAATTCTGGCCGATAACCTGTCAGACACACAAATAAAACTGAACAAACACTCTGTTCAGGCAGACACCCCAGCCGCAGAGAAATCGCGCTCCGACACTGAATCGGTTTCAGCCTCAACCCGAATCGCGTTGCCTGCAATCCGCGCTGCGTGCGCGGAGGGGCGTCACTAACCCTTTTTGATTCGTTTCGCGTCGATATGACATCGTTCGTTACCGCCCAGGCCCTGAAAGCGTGGCTGCACGACGGCGCCGAGATCGCGCTGTTCGACGTGCGCGAGCACGGCCAGTATGGCGAAGCCCATCCCTTCTACGCCATCCCGCTGCCGTACAGCCGACTTGAGATCGATGCCCCGCGCCTTGCGCCACGCCGCGCGGTTCGCATGGTCGTTTATGACGACAACGATGGCGTTGCCGATCGCGCGGCCGATCGCCTGAACACCATCGGCTACACCAACGTGCACGTACTGCAAGGCGGCGCACAAGCTTGGGCGCAGGCAGGCTTTACGCTGTTTGCCGGCGTTAACGTGCCGTCCAAAACCTTCGGAGAACTCGTCGAGAGGGCGTACCACACGCCGCGCGTCACCGCGCGTGAACTTGCGGCCATGCGTGAACGCGGCGACGACGTCGTCATCGTCGATGGCCGCCCCGTCAGCGAATATCTGAAGATGACGATCCCGTCGTCGATCTGCTGCCCGAACGGCGAACTGGGGCTGCGCATCCGCGAGCTTGTCCCCGATGCAACCACGCCAATCGTCGTCAACTGCGCGGGCCGCACGCGCAGCATCATCGGTGCGCAGACGCTGATCAACCTCGGCATCCCGAACCCCGTGATGGCGCTGGAGAACGGCACGCAAGGCTGGTATCTGGAAGACCTTCCACTGGAACACGGCAGCACCCGCCGCTATCCCGATGTCATTGCGCCCGCTAACGTCAAGGACATGCGCGAGGCCAGTCAGCAACTTGCCGCGCGCTCTGCCGTGCCCGAGGTGGATGCGGCAACGCTCGCACGCTGGGTCGCACAAGGCGAACAGAGCCTCTACCTGTGCGATGTCCGCACACCTGAGGAATTCGCCTCTGGCAGCTTACAAGGCGCGCAGCATGCGCCGGGCGGTCAGTTGATCCAGGCAACTGATCAGTACGTCGGCGTGCGCCACGCGCGGCTCGTGCTGTTCGATGCCGACGGCGTCCGCGCGCCAATCGTTGCCAGCTGGCTGCGGCAACTTGGTCACGATGCCTATGTGCTGCGCGACGGCCTGGACAGCCGCGCGAGCCTGCCGGTGGCCATGACAGTGTTGCCGCAGCCGTTGCCCGAGTTCAGCGTGCAAGCACTCGCCACTGCGCTCGCGGCCGGCACCGCACATGTGATCGACCTGCGCCCCAGCATGAGCTTTCGCCGCGCCCACGTGCCTGGTGCCACATGGGCCATTCGTCCACGCTTGCCGGCCCTGGCCGCCGACCGCGATACCGTCCTGATCGCCGACGACCCGCGTATCGCTCAGCTCGCCGCGGCAGATTGGGCAGCACACGCGCCGCAAGCCGCGTCGCGTCTCAAGTTGCTGGCCGGTGGCATCACCGCGTGGACTGCCGCCGGCTACGCCACCGAAGGTTCCGACAGCGCACCGCCTGACGCCGATTGCATCGACTATCTCTTCTTCGTGCATGATCGGCATGACGGTAATAAGGCTGCGGCAAGGCAATACCTGGCCTGGGAAACCGGCCTGCTCGCTCAGCTCGACGCGCAGGAACTCGGCGCCTTTCGCGTCGGTGCGGGTGGCGCGCAGTCATGACGCTCTACCGTTGAGACCCACGCACCATGTCGCCGCTGCGCGCTTCGTCGATGCGCTGGCGCTGTTCGGTATTGGCACCTCGTGGGGCGGGTTCGAGAGCCTAGCAACGTTCAGTAATGTGGCGGGCACGCGCACTTGCACGGATCAGTCTGCAGCTGGCCCAGCCCGATCGTGCGCCTGCACATCGGATTGGAAGATGCGCAAGACCTGATCGAAGATCCGGCACAAGCGTTCAGGCATAGCACTAGCGGCATCGCCGAGCAAAAAAAACGCCCCGGAATCTCGGGGCGTTTTTCTGGCAGATCGATTGTCGATCAGACCGCTTCTTCACGCGATGCGCGCTTGCGCTCGTGCTCCTTCAGGTGGCGCTTGCGCAGGCGGATACTCTTCGGCGTGACTTCCACCAGCTCGTCGTCGGCGATGAATTCCACCGCGTACTCCAGCGACATCTGGATCGGCGGCACCAGGCGCACGGCTTCGTCGGTACCCGACGCGCGCACGTTGGTCAGCTGCTTGCCCTTGATGGGGTTCACGACCAGGTCATTGT
Organism: Ralstonia sp. 110700041-2; assembly: GCF_056280165.1. NCBI lineage: Bacteria > Pseudomonadati > Pseudomonadota > Betaproteobacteria > Burkholderiales > Burkholderiaceae > Ralstonia > Ralstonia sp. 110700041-2. The sequence continues at coordinate 10,139 of NZ_JBSFAI010000027.1, forward strand.
CGCGGCTGTGGATGCCGATGATCATGCCTTCGTACAGCGCGTCGCCAGGCGACACGAACATGCGGCCGCGATCCTGCAGCTTCCACAGCGCGTAGGCCACGGCAGCGCCGTCGTCCTGCGAGATCAACACGCCGTTGTGACGCTCGCCCAGATCACCTTCCTTGACCGGGGAGTAGTCGTCGAAGATGTGGCTGATCAGGCCCGTGCCGCGCGTAAGCGTCAGGAATTCGCCCTGGAAGCCGATCAGGCCACGGGCCGGAATGCGGTATTCCAGACGCGTGCGGCCCTTGCCATCCGACGCCATGTCGAGCAGTTCGCCCTTGCGGCGGCCCAGCTCTTCCATCACGCCGCCCTGGTGGCCGTCTTCCACGTCCACGGTCAGGCGCTCGAACGGCTCGCACTTCACACCGTCGATTTCCTTGAACACCACGCGCGGGCGCGACACGGCCAGCTCGTAGCCTTCACGACGCATGTTTTCCACCAGAATCGTCAGGTGCAGTTCGCCACGGCCCGACACTTCGAAGATCGTGTCGTCGCCGGTGTCCTTCACGCGCAGAGCCACGTTGGACTTCAGCTCGCGGTCCAGACGGTCGCGCAGCTGGCGGCTCGTCACGAACTTGCCTTCACGTCCTGCCAGCGGCGAGGTGTTGACGCAGAAGTTCATCGTGAGCGTCGGCTCGTCCACCTTCAGCATCGGCAGGGCTTCCTGGGCGTCGGGCGCGCACACGGTGCAGCCGATGCCCAGTTCTTCAATACCGTTGATCAGCACGATGTCGCCGGCTTCAGCTTCCTGCACCAGTTCGCGCTCCAGGCCACGGAACTTCAGCACCTGGTTGATACGACCCTTGATCGGGTTGCCTTCCGGGCCGAACTTGACCACCACGTCCTGCAGCGGACGCACGCGGCCGCGCGTAATGCGGCCAACGCCGATCTTGCCGACGTAGCTCGAGTAGTCCAGCGAGATGATCTGCAGTTGGAACGGACCGTTCGGGTCGTCGTTACGCTGCGGCACCTTGTCGAGAATGGTCTCGAACAGCGGCTTCATGTCGCCTTCGCGCACGTCGTCGGTCAGGCCGGCGTAGCCGTTCAGGCCCGAGGCATACACCACCGGGAAATCGAGCTGGTCATCGTTGGCGCCCAGCTTGTCGAACAGGTCGAAGGTCTGGTTGATTACCCACTCCGGACGTGCGCCCGGGCGGTCCACCTTGTTGATCACGACGATCGGCTTCAGGCCCAGGGCCAGCGCCTTGCGCGTCACAAAACGCGTTTGCGGCATCGGGCCTTCCACGGCATCCACCAGCAGCAACACACCATCGACCATCGAGAGCACACGCTCCACTTCACCACCGAAGTCCGCGTGCCCCGGCGTGTCGACGATGTTGATGTGCGTGCCGTTGTATTCGACCGCGCAGTTCTTGGCCAGGATCGTGATGCCCCGCTCTTTTTCGATGTCGTTCGAATCCATCACGCGCTCGGCGATCTGTTCGTTCTCGCGGAACGTGCCGGCTTGGCGAAGGAGCTGGTCGACCAGTGTGGTTTTGCCGTGGTCAACGTGGGCAATGATGGCGATGTTGCGAAGCGCGCGCATGGAATGTGAACTCGAAAAGACGTGACACGAGCCCGGGACAGCACCCAAATTCAGCTCGCGGAATAACCTGACATTCTAGCATGCTGCGATGCGCAATACATGACACTCGTTGATGAATCGGTGAAGGGACGTGGATCGGGTGAATATAAGATCACTCATTATTTCTAAAAATGGAATCACACATTCAGTACCTTGCTGTTTGCTGCGTCAATTCGTATATTTGTCCGGACAATGATTGTGCATACATAAGATGTCCGAACAGACAAGACCCGCCACCGAAGTTGCTGCCGGAACGCTCTTCCGGGTGGAGGACTACCGCATGTGCGAAAGCGTTGGCTACCTCGTCGGGCGCGCCAAGACAGCGCTGTCCATGGCCATCGAGCAGGAAGTTGCCGCGATGGACGTGACCCATTCCCAGGCTAGTTGCCTAGTGCTGCTCGCTAACGGCCGATGCCAGACCGCGACCGACCTCGGCCGCGAACTGAACACCGACATCGGTTCGCTTACACGCATGCTCAGCCGCATGGAAAAGCGCGGCTTGATCGAGCGCGTGCGCAGCGAATCCGACCGCCGCGTCGTGCATCTGGAGGTGACCGAAGCCGGCCGGGACTTGGCCGACCGCATGCCGGCCATCTATACGCACGTGCTGAACCGTTTCTTTGCCGGCTTCACGCCGGGCGACGTCGATACGCTGCGCGGACTTCTCAAGCGCATTCTCGACAACGGTGCCGCCACGGAGGGCCACCGCATGCGCCCCGCCGATCACTGACACTGACGCCACCTTGTCCGAAATGGACACGCAGCACCAAACGCTTCTTGCTCTCCCTGACCGCTTGATACAACGAACAACATGAACGCCTTGAACTCCGCCCCTCAGGCACCTTCGCCCCTAAGCCGCGCTGGCAACACGCGCGCGCAATGGCCGGCACGCCTGGGCGTGGCGCTTTCCGCCGTGACGCTGGCCGTGCTGGCTGGTTGCGCGAACCTCGGCAATTCGCATAGCACGCAGACGCTGACAACACCGGGGCAGCTGGCGAGCGCGCAATCGTTGCCCTCAGAAGGCGGCCAGTGGCCTTCGCAGAACTGGGTCGATCAGTTCGACGATCCGCAATTGCGCGCGCTGGTGGATGAGGCCATCAAGGACAACCCGAACCTGCAAGTCGCCTTTGCCCGCGTCCGAGCTTCGCGTGCGATGGCCGATGTCGTGCGCGGCAATCTGTATCCGAGCGTCGGGCTCGATGCCGACATGACGCGCCAGCGTCTATCGGAATACGACATGTTTGAAGGCACGCCGCTGGCCGGCCGCTGGTTCACAGAATCGAAGATCCAGCTAGGCGTGAGCTACGACCTGGATTTCTGGGGCAAGAATCGCTCCGCATTGGAAGCGGCGCTGTCCGACGACAAGTCGATCGAAGCGGAAAGCCAGGCTTCGCGACTGATGCTGTCGACCACGGTGGCACGCACCTACGCCAAGCTGGCTGCACTCTATGCGCAGCGCGACGTGGCTGAACGGTCCATCGCGCAGCGCAAGGATTTGACCAACCTTGCCGGCCAACGCTTGCGTGCCGGCCTGGATACGCAAGTCGAGACCACGCAGGCGCGCGCCAACGTGGCTGCCGCGCAGACGGAACTGGAGCAGGTTGACGAGCAGATCACGCTGGCACGCAACCAGCTGGCTGCGCTACTGGGCAAGGGCCCGGACCGCGGCTTGACGATTGCGCGCCCGACGCTGCTCGCACAAGCCACGCCCAAGCTGCCGAACAATCTGACCATCGATCTGATCGGCCGCCGCCCGGATCTCGTGGCTGCACGCTGGCGAGTGGAAGCAGCGTCGAAGGACATCGACGTGGCCAAGGCACAGTTCCTGCCGGATATCAGCCTGACTGCATTCCTGGGGCTGGCTTCGATCGCGCCGGAAAACCTGCTGCTCGGCGCATCGCGTCAGCTCGGCATCGGTCCGGCGCTCAAGCTGCCGATCTTCGAGGGCGGCAAGCTGCGCGCCAACCTGCGGGGCAAGTACGCCAACTATGACGCCGCCGTCGCCAGCTACAACCAGACGCTGACCGAAGCCCTGCACGACACCGCTGACCAGATCACCACGCTGCACAGCATCGATTCGCAGATCACGATCCAGCGCACGGCCCTAAGCGAAGCTGAGCGTGCCTACAGCCTGGCCCGCACGCGCTACAGCGCCGGCCTCGGCACGCAACTGGTCGTGCTGAACGCCGAGACGACCGTGCTGCAGCAACGCAAGCTCGCGACCGACCTGCAGGCACGCCGACTCGACGCGCAGATGGCCCTCATCAAGGCCCTCGGCGGCGGCTATACGGCAGAAGACCTGCCGGGCGCCAAGCCTGAGGCCGCCGCCTCGCATGGCTGACCTGTACTGAATTGAACTGAACCGACCGTTCCAACGCATTCTTTCGAGCCAACATCATGAGTGACAACAAGCCCCAAGCCGCACCGTCCGCTGCTCCCGCGCCCGCAGCCCCCGCGGCAACGCCTACCGGCAACGGCAACGGCAACGGCAAGCGCAAGCGCATGCTGACCACGCTGGCCGCCGCACTGGTGGTTGCCGGCGTCGGCTACGGCCTCTACTGGGGCCTGTACGGCCGCTGGTTCGAGTCGACCGACGATGCATACGTGCAAGGCAACGTGGTCCAGGTGACACCGCAAGTGGCTGGTACCGTGGTCGCCATTCGCGCCGATGACACGCAACTCGTCACCTCTGGCCAGCCCGTGATCGAACTGGACCGGGCCGATGCACGCGTCGCGCTGGAGCAGGCCGAAGCCGCGCTCGCACAAACGGTGCGCCAGGTGCGCACGCTGTACTCGAACACCAGCGCGTTCACCGCCACGATGGCCATGCGTGAAAGCGATCTCGCCAAGGCCAAGGATGACTTGGCCCGCCGCAAGCAGATCGCCGGTACGGGCGCCGTGTCGCAGGAAGAAATCTCGCACGCACAAACCGCCGTGCAGGCTGCGCAGTCCGCGCTGGAAGCCGCCAAGGAACAGCTGCAAGGCAACCGTGTGCTGACGGAACAGACCACGCTGGAGCGTCATCCGAACGTGCTGCAGGCTGCCGCCAAGGTCCGCGAGGCTTACCTGGCCTATGCGCGTACTAGCCTGCCGGCATCGGTCACGGGCTATGTGGCCAAGCGTTCGGTGCAGGTCGGCCAGCGCGTCGCTCCTGGCACGCCGCTGATGGCCATCGTGCCGCTGGATCAGCTCTGGGTGGACGCCAACTTCAAGGAAGTCCAGGTGCGCCACATGCGCGTGGGCCAGCCGGTTGAACTGGTGGCCGACGTGTATGGCAGCAGCGTGACGTACCACGGCAAGGTGGTCGGTTTCTCGGCGGGTACGGGCTCGGCGTTCTCGCTGTTGCCGGCACAGAACGCCACCGGCAACTGGATCAAGGTCGTGCAGCGCCTGCCGGTGCGCGTGTCGCTCGATCCAAAGGAATTGAAGGACCATCCGCTGCGCGTGGGTCTGTCGATGGAAGCCAAGGTCGACATCCATGACGAAGGCGGGCAGAGCCTGGCCACCGCACCGGCTGCGTCGCCGCTACAAACGACGGTGTACGACCAGGCCGGCAAGGACGCAGATCAGGTCATCGCCAGCATCATCGCCGCCAACGCTGGCCGAGGCGGCGCCACGGCACCGGCCGCCGCCAACGTGCCGGCCGCATCGGCTCCGCGCACTTCGCAACCCGCACCCAAGGTCTGACGCATGGCAACCGCCGCGCCCAAGCCGCTACAGCCACTGACCGGCGCCAAGCTGGCGATCGGTACCGTCGCGTTGTCGCTGGCCACCTTCATGAACGTGCTGGATTCGTCCATCGCCAACGTGTCGATCCCGGCCATTTCGGGCGACCTGGGCGTGGCCCCGAACCAGGGCACGTGGGTCATCACCTCGTTTGCGGTGGCCAACGCCATCTCGGTGCCGCTCACGGGGTGGTTGACGCAGCGTTTCGGGCAAGTGCGCCTGTTCGTCACGTCGATCCTGCTGTTCGTGTTGTCGTCTTGGGCGTGCGGGCTGGCGCCCAATATGGGCATGCTGATCGCCGCCCGGATCATCCAGGGCGCTGTGGCGGGCCCAATGATTCCGCTGTCGCAATCGTTGCTGCTGTCGACCTATCCGCCCGCCAAAAGCTCAATGGCGTTGGCGCTGTGGGGTATGACGACGCTGGTCGCGCCAATCATGGGCCCGATCTTCGGCGGCTGGATCTCCGACAACATGAGCTGGCCCTGGATCTTCTACATCAACATCCCGGTGGGCATCCTGGCTGCCTATGCGACGTGGGTCATCTACAAGGACCGTGAATCGCCGACACGTTCGCTGCCCATCGACAAGATCGGCCTGGCGCTGTTGATCCTGTGGGTCGGCTCGCTTCAGTTGATGCTCGATCGCGGCAAGGAACTCGACTGGTTCAACTCGACCGAAGTCGTGGTGCTGACGGTCGTCGCCATCGTGGGCTTCGCGTTCTTCCTCATATGGGAGCTGACCGAAGATCACCCCGTGGTGGATCTGACGCTGTTCAAGGGCCGCAACTTCAGCGCGGGTGTCGTCGCCATCTCCGTGGCGTACGGCCTGTTCTTCGGCAACCTCGTGATCCTGCCGCTATGGCTGCAGACCATCGTCGGCTACACCGCCACCGATGCGGGCCTGATCATGGCACCGGTGGGCATCTTCGCCATCATTCTCTCGCCCGTGATCGGCAAGAACCTGCCGAAGATGGATGCACGCTGGGTCGCGACCACGGCGTTTATGACCTTCGCGCTGGTGTTCTGGATGCGCTCGCGCTTTACCGTACAGGTAGATACGTGGACGCTGATGATCCCGACGCTGATCCAGGGCGCGGCCATGGCGATGTTCTTCATCCCGCTCACGTCGATCATCCTGTCGGGTCTGTCGCCCGAGCGGATTCCGGCCGCCTCCGGGCTATCGAACTTTGTGCGGATCATGTTCGGCGGTATCGGTGCATCGATCTCGACCACGGTGTGGGACAACCGCTCCGCCCTGCACCATGCGCAACTGGTTGAACACGTGAATCCGTACAACCCGGCCTATGCGTCGTCGATCAACCAGTACACGCAATTGGGCATGCCCAACCTGCAGGCCCATGGCGTGATCGAACGTGTGATCTCGCAGCAGGCCGCAATGCTGGGCGCCAACGATATCTTCTGGATTTCGGCCGTGCTGTTTATCGTGCTGATCGTCTTCATCTGGCTGACCAAGCCGGCGAAGTCGGCCGCCGGCGCAGAAGCTGCAGCCGGCGCGCACTGATCCAAGATCGCGCGTGTCAAGTCCTGCCATAGGTTGACACTGTGCTCAGTCTCCGAGCGCCCGATGCACCGCATCGGGCGTTTTGTATTTCAAGGCCAGATGAGGCCGT
>NZ_JBSFAI010000028.1:0-16642 GCF_056280165.1 Ralstonia sp. 110700041-2
GCTATCTGTGAATCTCGACTTCTTCATCTGCAGAACTCCCTCTTAACGAGAAAATTCTACTTCTCCCAGCGGTGGATTTCAGGGGGTATTACCCGATCACCAGTGGCGCGCCGTCATGTTCGAGCACCGCATGCTCGTTCATCAGCACCCGCATGCCGAGCCGCTCGAACTCGGATACCCACGGGCCGACGCCCGAGTAGTACTCATGATTACCCGTTACCGCAAAAACGCCGTGCCGAGCCGACATGCCGGCCAGCGGCGCGATATGTGGTCGCAGCACTTCGACCTCGCCGTCCACCAGATCGCCCGTCACGGCGATGACATCGGGTTGCAGTGCATTGAGCCGGTCGACCACGCCCGCCACATACGCACGCTTGATGGTGGGGCCGACATGCAGATCGGTGATTTGCGCGATGGTGAAGCCGTGCAGCGGCGCCGGCAGGCCCGCGATGGGCACCGTTACCCGCGCGACGCGGGGGATGCGACGCGCGTTGACATAGCCGATCAACGTCACCAGCAAGGTGAGCGCGACGACGAGCAGGGCCGAGTCATGCCGATAAGCCTGTGGCAGCACGATCAGCGCGATGTCGCGCAGCAGCGTCAGCACGAACAGCGAAGAGAACAGGCCCATCAGCAACGCACCGAACCAAGACACGCGATCCGCCAGCGAGATGGGGCGGATCACGAAGCGCGCCGCCATCCCAGTGGGAATCATCACCGTCGATATGAGTAGGAAGATGATGCCCGCAGCCCAGCCGGCGCCATTCCAGCCCAGATCCGGCAGCAGCCGCCATCCAATGTAGACATGCAGCGCTGCCATGAGCCCGACCGTCGTCATCAGGAAGCGGCGTCTGCCGCGGGGCAGGGATCGACTTCCGTTAGGTTCGTCACGCATGCTGGGGCGGCTCCTTACTGTTTTGTATTTCGGTGAAACGCATTCACGGAAGATGGGGCGGATGGCAGCGTTGTCAATGCCGGACCGCCATTCGAACCCCAAGCAACATCGCACGTCCCTTGGTAAAATCTATCGACATCTCCAAGCCGATTGATCGCCATGACGCTCACCGAACTCAAATACATCGTCGCCGTTGCGCGGGAACGCCACTTTGGGCGTGCCGCCGAGGCCTGCTTCGTCTCGCAGCCGACGCTGTCGGTCGCCATCAAGAAGCTGGAAGACGAGCTGGCCGTGCAGATCTTCGAGCGCGGCGCGTCGGAAGTGAGCGTCACGCCTGTCGGCGAGCAGATCGTCACGCAGGCGCAGCGTGTGCTTGAACAGACGATGGCGATCCGCGAGATCGCCAAGCAGGGGATGGACCCCCTGGCCGGGCCGCTGCGGCTCGGGGTGATTTATACGATCGGCCCGTATCTGCTGCCCGCGCTGGTCAAGCAGATGATCGACACCGTCCCGCAGATGCCGCTGATGCTGCAGGAGAACTTCACCGTGCGGCTGGTGGAGCTGCTCAAGCAGGGCGAGATCGACTGCGCCATCATGGCCGAGCCGTTTCCGGAAGCCGGCCTGATGACGGTGCCGCTGTACGACGAGCCCTTTGTCGTGGCGGTGCCGCGCGGCCACGAACTGGCGAAGGCGTCGTCGGTGGACCCAGCGGCGCTCAAGCAGCAAACCATGCTGCTGCTCGGCAACGGCCATTGCTTCCGCGACCACGTGCTGGGCGTGTGCCCGGAGCTGTCGCGTTTCTCGCAGAATGCGGACGGCATCCAGAAAACCTTCGAGGGTTCGTCGCTGGAAACGATTCGCCATATGGTCGCCAGCGGCGTGGGCATTACCGTCCTGCCGCGTACTTCGGTGCCGAACATGCAGCCTGCCGCCACCGATCTGCTGACCTACGTGCCCTTTCAGGAGCCGGTGCCCGACCGCCGCGTTGTGCTGGCCTGGCGCAAGAGTTTCACCCGCATCGCCGCGATCGAAGCGGTGGCCATGGCGGTCGCGCAATGCAACCTGCCCGGCATCAAGCTGTTGCCGCCCACACCGCTCGTTCACTGATCTCCTGATTGGTGCGTTGACCGTCATGTCGGCATAGCGAAGAAAATTAGAAAAAAATGCCTCTCTAGGCTCGAAGATAGCGAAGTAAGCTAGAAAAAATAGCGAAGTAGGTGGAAACACGACAGTGCTTCCGACTGTGCAAAGAAGTCTCTGCGCCGACTCATGTAAATGAAGATGGGCGCCGTTAGACCTGATAGGGATTTCTTCATGATGTGGGACGGCGACTCGCCTTGAGGGGGGGGGGGCGCTGGCGTCCACTGGGCGATCCATTTCTGCTCGTCGCCTGATGCAGCTTCGCGGGTTGTCTTTGCGCTTTCACGCGGGCTCACCGCCGCAGCGTGCTCCCACGGGTGCGTTGTTCCATGTTGTACCGGTTTGATTTGACGGCTCCGAAAAATGAGCCTAGAGTACTGCCTGGTACATCGCGGAACAACAAGGAGTGCATCCCATGGCCTACACGGCTTCCCTCTCCACGACCCCTGGCCGCCCAGGCTTCAGCGTGAGCTTTCGCCATCCCTGCCGGCTCGATTCCAAGGGGAAGCCCGGCCTGAAGATGCGCCGTGGCCTTGGCACTGATGAAAAGGCAAAGGCTGAAGCTCTCGTCGCTCAAATGAACCAGCTGTTACAGGACAAAGCTTGGTGGACGGTGGCGAAGTACCAGGAGGCGCTCCAAGCCTTCGACTCGCGGATCGTCGATGCCTTCTACGACAGCATTCAGGCCGGCATCGCCGACTCCTTCGAGACACGCAACGGTGTCATTCCCATGCCCGGGAAGGCTGAAGGCTACGCCAGGACGCTGTTTGTCGGCACAACTGGCGCCGGAAAAACCTCGCTACTGAGGCATTTGATTGGCTCGGACCCCGAACTGGACCGATTCCCTTCTACCTCGACCGCCAAGACCACGGTATCCGATATCGAAGTAATTCCGGCGGAAGGCACGTTCCGGGCAGCGGTGACCTTCTTTTCCGAGACGGTCATCCAAGCCAACGTGGAAGATTGTGTTCTCAATGCCTGCGCAGCGGTCTGGGACAAATTGCCCGAAGACAAGGTCGCGGATCGCTTCCTCCATCATCCTGATCAGCGCTTTCGCCTGAGTTACCTGCTCGGTTCATGGCGCAAGGACTTGCCTGCGGAGTCTATGGTTGATGAATGGGATTTCGGCGAGCCTGACCAGGCTGCCACAGCGGCGGCGAGTAGCGACGAAGCGGTCTCCGGCGCCGACGCCGAAGAGCTGCAAGTACGGCTGGTGGACTATGTTGGCCGCATCACTGAACTCGCCGCATCGAAAGCGGAGGCCATCAGCAACGAATTGCTTCCCGATCCCCACTTGGCGAGCGCCCAGGACCGCGAGGCTGCGCTGGAAATCTTCCAGGAGGAACTATTCGCTGACGAGCAGTTCCATGAGATCGTCCATGACGTAATCGAGGACGCGCTGCAACGTTTCGAAGCGCTGAAGAGCGGCGAGCTGAGCTATCGCAGCGCCAGCTCGAAATGGCCGCTGATGTGGACCTACAGTACCGATGACCGGGCCGATTTCCTGAAGCAAGTGCGCTGGTTCTCGAGTAACTTCGCACCCTCATTCGGTAAGCTGCTGACGCCGCTGGTTGACGGTATTCGCGTTATCGGCCCCCTATTTCCGACCTTCACTGATCATCAGGCAAAGCTGGTCCTGCTCGATGGGCAGGGCCTCGGGCATACGCCGGACTCTTCGACCAGCGTGACGACGCACATCACACGGCGCTTTTCTGAGGTGGATGTCATCCTGCTCGTGGACAACGCCGAACAGCCGGTGCAGGCAGCGGCCCAGTCCGTCTTACGCGCAGTCGCGTCGAGTGGAAACTACAACAAGCTTTTGCTCGCCTTCACACACTTCGACCACGTCAAGGGCCTAAACCTGCCGACTTTCGCCGACAAGCGTGCACACGTGCTGGCCTCAGTGCACAACTACTTGTCAAAGCTGAAAGAAGTGCTCAACGCTCCGATAGTGGCGGCAATGGAACGGTCGATCGACGATCAGAGTTTCATGCTCGGTGCGCTCGATGGGACGAGCATGAAGTTGCCACCCGGCGTGCGCGCTCAGCTAAATAAGCTGGTCTCATTTGCGGAGAAGTCTGTCGAGCCGCCGCCGGTACCGGACGCGAAGCCGCAATACGACGCCTCCGGACTTGGCTTTGCGGTGCAACGGGGTGCCAGCAGTTTTCAGAAGGCATGGGCGGCGCGATTGGGCCTGTCGATCGGTGCCACGCTCCCAGCCGAGCACTGGACCCGCATCAAGGCGCTCAACCGGAAGATTTCCAACGAAACGGGCGTTGAGTACGATTCGTTGCGACCTGTCGCCGACCTTGTCGGCCGTATTACGGAAGAGGTTGCGAACTTCCTTGATAACCCGATTGGTTGGTCACGGTCGCCCGTGGATGCTGACGAAGCTCAGCAGGCAATTGCGCCGATCCGTCAGGTTGTGTTTAGTCACCTGCATCAATTGGCGCTGCAACGCCTGATCGACGAACATCTGGCTGATTGGCGCCGCGGAATGGACCACAAGGGCAAAGGCTCTGCTGACCGGCGGGCACGGGACATCCGCGGAATCTATGAGCTGGCCGCGCCTGTGCCGGGAACGGTGAACTCTGCTCCGGCGCTGGAGTTCATGCGCGGCGTGCGCGAGCTGGTCCAGGCGGCTGTAGAAAACAACGGTGGGGTGATGCAATCATGAGTCGGCGACTGACGGCTCTTGTCATCGGCAACGCTGACTATGCGGTCGCCGGGAAGCCGAAGAACCCGGTAAAAGCCGACTGATCCGCCGAAGAGGAATAAAGGGTATATGGCCCGAAATAATCGAGACGAGTTCAGTGCCAAGGACAAGATGACGCTTTGCCTGCGGGCAGGCACACATTGTTCGAACCCAACGTGCCGGAAGCCCACGACTGGCCCGACGACGGATAAACGCAAAGTTAACAATATCGGTCAGGCCGCGCACATCACCGCAGCCGCGCCCGGTCCCGGAGCCGCACGCTACGATTCGTCTATGACGGCTGAGCAACGTAGCGACATCGACAACGGAATCTGGCTTTGCCAAAACTGCGCAACGATGATCGACCGGGATGCTGAGCGCTATAGCGTAGCGATGCTGAAGGGATGGAAGCGCCAGGCTGAAGAGGCAGCGGATCGTGAGCGTGGGCAGACCCCGATAGCAGCATCGGAAATGGCGCTCATGCGCTCAGCACTCTTCAAGGCTCCGCTGGGGCGTTCCGTCGCAACCGCGGTCGCAGAGATGGCGAGGCAGGCTGAGCAGGAGCTTGGGAAAGTGGATCCACGATTTGCGGTTGAGGTGAGCACGGCGGAAGGTACAACGCAAATCGTCTTTCGAGCGAAGGAACCCGTGCAGTTCTCCGCGACGGTGGCACATGCTCACCAGACCGAATTCGCGACCAAGATGCAGGCGCTGGTCGAACACGGTGTGCGTGTTGAAATGGATGCATCGACCGTAAGCCTGGCAGGTTCGGCGCTGCTGGACATTGTTCCACAGGGTTCGGGCACCATCATGTTCGACACGCAGTTGCGGCGAAAGGCGGTTCAAAAAGTCCTGCTGCGCGACCCAGTAACGGGGACTGTTTTTGTGATGGACGACTTTGTGGGGGAGATCGTTGCAGGAAGCCAGTCGTTTACATTTGAAGGCCATGCATTTGATGGGCTGTACCACATGCGCTACCAGTGTGAGCATGCACGCGTGCGTGAGCCACGGGACCAGAAGATTCACTTCGATCTTTGCTGCGATAGCTGGCGAGGCCGGAGCGTTCGCGAACTGCCTTACTTTGACAAGCTATACCGATATTTCGATGCGCTGCGCGAAGGCTGGCATATCAATCTGACGCTAGAGGTGGAAGGCGCCGAACTACTGACCGCCAGCAGCTCGGGGGGCATTGCGCCAGAGGCTCTCAACGAAATGCGCTTGTTTCTGAGGTACATCAAGTGCATGCGCGAGCTGCTCGCCTTGTGGAAGCTCGATGTGCCGTTTAGCGATACACCGATCCCGACAACCGCCGTCAAGCAAGTTTTCGAGCTGTGGTCGCTCTTATGTGCTCGTCCGATGCTGCCCGGGCAGAGGCTGAGTCCAGGTCATTGCGATGTCACGCCGCAAAATTACACGGAGGCGACGGCATTGCGCACATCACTTGATTCCGCGCAGCCCCTGGCAATCAAGATTGGTCGCGAATTCCCCGAGCCGTTTAACTTGATGGGCTCGTATGTTTCCTTGAGTCCAGTTTGCCTTCATTACTCGCAGGTCAAGCTGCAAGTCGATGTTCCGACAGCCGACGTGAAGGCGGGGAAGTCGTTGCGGCTTGCTGTGGTTCCGATGCAAGACTGCGTGTTCTCAGTCGAGCAGTCCGAGCCGCCATGTGTGCTTGTTACTGGGCCAGAAAAAACCATCGAGTAGGCCGGTGAAGTCGACGCAACGGCGTGCGTCGACCTAGGCTGAAGCATACTGGTTATAGCCGCGAAACACCGAACGCTTTACCCATGTACGTAGCTCTATCAGTCTTCTTTGACAAGCCAGAGGGCGCTAAAGGTCGCTTTTGTTGATTCTGACGCCGCAGTCACGCACGCGTTCGCGGAATGGGCGGGACTTTTTGTCCGGAGACGACGGAAGCGCCATGTATGCGGCGACCTTCCGCCAAACGGCGCTGCGCAATCTAGACACCATGATTTCAATCCGAGCGAGATCCCGTGAAAAAGATTGATTACATGCAACTCCAGCCGGGCGACATTCTTTTAACGACCAGCCTTGCCGCTGAAAGCTGGTCGATTCGGGCCGGGACAAAAAGCGATATCTCGCACGCGATGCTGTACGTTTCCTCAACCTCGGTCATTGATTCGACCGGCGACGGCGTGCATGCACGTAATCTTCAGAAGATGTTCTACGACGACAAGTGCGCTATCCACGCTCTGCGTCCAAAGGACCCTTTGACCGCGGATCAATTGACCAAGGCTACGCCTCGTCTCTGCAATTGCTTAGCTTGCCGCTTCGGCTTCTCCGACTTGGAAATTGAGCAGGCCAGAAAGCCGGCACTGGAATTGCAATCTGTGCTGACCCGGCACGCCGTGCTGTTGTGGTCGCTCTGGCTTCTTCGACATGATCCCGAAGCGCATGAGCGTCTAGTCAAGCCCATCGCGCCGCTGCACCATCCGTTCATCAAAGATATCTTGGCGCAGTACGGGCGCGAAGCAACCGTCCAGGCACGTCGCGATTCGCTGGTGAGGGGCAGCTCATCGCAGATACGTGATGGCCGCGTGGCGCAGCTGCATTGAGATCCACGAGCGCAATTCATCGGGAGCACTGATCTGTGTGTGCTCCAAGGCCATCACCTGATCCTCGGTACGGTCCTGGACCGAGATAAACGCTTCCGTCGCTGCCTGGATCGCGCGCTGTATCGCTTCGTCATCCTTGTTCTCCAACGGAACGGCAAACGATATGGGTGGACTGGCTTCGTGAACCATGAGCAACGTGGAGGCTTCCTTCGAGGAAACCGCGAAGGCGGCTACACGCTTGAGCCGGTGCCCGTCTTCCGGAACCAACAGGTGCTCGTTCAACACTCCATCCTCGTCCGCGATCAGTGGCATTGGAACGGACCACCCGTCGTCACGGCTCGCCGTCAGCACTCGCACGGAAGCGTCATTCAGCGAGGATAGTGCTTTGACTGCGTGATCCAAGAACGCCGGTGGGTCGGGGACTTCGTCGTCGCCTTCGACGATCTGCGCTTCTCGGATGCGTTTCGTGGAGCCTGGCTCGCCGATCGCGTGCTCGCTGATTGGTTCACCGCGCGAGGCGCTTGCACAAGGCCTTTGCCCGGTGATAGTGCGGTCTGCGAAGACCCATTTGTTCTCCAAGTCGACGAACCGTCGATTGCCGCGCATGGGCATCGTGACCGGAGCGAGCTGTGACGAGGGGTCGTGCTCCTCCAGGCTGATGTGGGAAGACTCCTTAGCTCTCCGGGCTGAAGGGGGCGCCTCCTGTGGCGCGGTACCGGGAGCCACGCTGGAGCCGTGCGCTTTCTTCGTGCCCGTCACGCGGAATCGCAATGACTTGAAGGGGAACGGGTGCGAGCAACTCAGAAGTTGATAGACCAGGAACGTGCCCTTTGGGTCATTACCTCGCGACAGCCACTCCCCTGAGGCCCGAAGTGTTGTCGTCCCTTCGAATGGAAATAGTGTCTGTGGATAAATCTCCTGGCGCTCCTGCGCAGCTCGTGCACAGGAGGCACCAATCATTGCGACCGCATGCCAAGCGAGGCGACTACCCGCAGTGGCGGCTCGGTAGTGGCGTACCGTCAATCCGCCGCCTCCGGCGCGCCCTTCACACGTGTCCTGATCGGCGATATCGAGGCGGAACGAGTGCGAGCAAATCAGTTGCGCCTTGGTGCCGCCGGCGCCAGTGTTCAGGGCTTCGTTGGGCCGGCAGCTGAAACAGTCGATGCCATGATCAAGGCAGTTCCGTTTGGAGCGCTTGCCTTGGCCTACATCGACCCCTACAACCTGGAGTACTTGTCGTTCTCAATCATAGAGCGCCTATCCAAACTGCAGCACGTGGATTTCGCCATCCACTTCAGTCTGATGGATCTAACGCGCAATATTGATATGGAGTTGGATCCTCAGCGGGATCGGTTCGACCATGCTCTGCCTGGTTGGAGGTCCAGGGTGCCTACCGATGGGTTGTCCAAGGCCAGCTTGCCTGTGTGGTTCTTCAATGCATGGTGTGATGCGGTGCGGGACCTGGGTTTCAAGGTCAGTGTTCAGATGCCAAAGATTACCGATGGTAAGGGGCGGATCATCTATCGAATGGTGTTCCTGTCCCGGCACGAGTTGCCAGACCGCATTTGGGATGACATTGCTCGCAGTCCCAACCTCAACCTGTTCGATTCCTGATCGGGTGTCTATATCTGCTTCGTTGATCTGATAGGCGCGGCCACCGCCGCGTCCAATTATTTTTCTTGATTAGTGGACGATTGTCCACCAAAATAAAGCGATGGCTCGAACCAACAATGACCAGGCGCATTTGCGCCGACTTCGCGACACGTATGCGCAGATGGGTTGCGTGCCTTCGTACAGCCAGATCGCCAAAGCGCTTGGTTTCAAGGCGAAGAACGCGGCTTTCAAACTGACGCAGCGGCTGATTGCTTCCGGCCATCTGACTAAGTCTGTGGGTGGGCGCTTGGCGCCAGGCCCTGCCTTTTTCACGCTGGAGTTGAGCGACGATGAAGTGCGAGCAGGCTTTGGCGCGGATGGCAACGCTACGGGCTTTGTGCAAGCCCAGGCTCTCGATCAACTGTTGATGGCGAAGCCTTCGAAGACCGTGCTGGTGAAGGTGCGCGGCGATTCAATGCTGAACGCAGGAATTCTGAGTGGCGACGTCGCCGTGGTTGAGACGAGTTCGCAGGCATTGACCGGCGACATCGTGGTGGCCGAAATCGACGGTAGCCAGACCATCAAGGAATTCAGGAGTGATCGAGGCCAACCGCGCCTCGTATCGCACGGCATGGACGGCAGGACGGTGACTCCCGAGAAAACCCTGAACATCATCGGCGTCGTCAGGGGCATTGTCCGAAGCTATAGGCCGCAGTCGGCCGGTGGGACTAAGATAAAAAAAACAGGGAATATCTCGATGACAACCATCAGCAAGATTGAGTGGACTGAGCAAACGTGGAACCCGACAGTCGGGTGCACCAAGATCTCGCCCGGGTGCAAGCATTGCTATGCGGAGGCCATGGCCAAGCGGCTGAAAGCTATGGGGACGCCAGGTTATGAGAACGGCTTTGCGCTCACTCTCTTACCTGAGCGCTTCAACGACCCGATCAAACGCAAGAAGCCGACGGTCTATTTTGTGAACTCCATGTCGGATCTGTTCCATGAGCGGGTGCCGGACACGTATATCGACAAAGTGTTCGAAGTCATCGCGCAAACACCACACCATACATATCAAATTCTTACCAAACGAGCCGCTCGGATGGCGCGTTATTTCCGGAAGCGCTCCGTGCCGACGAATGCGTGGCTTGGGGTCTCTGTCGAGGACCGGAAATACGGTGTTCCACGTATCGACCACCTACGCCAAGTGCCCGCGACCATCCGGTTCCTATCGGTTGAACCGCTACTGGCTGATGTTGGCGAACTCGACCTGACGGACATTCACTGGGTGATCGTGGGGGGCGAGTCTGGCCCGAAGGCACGTCCAATGAAGATGGAATGGGCAGAGGCTGTTCGAGAGCAATGCCAGGAGCAGGGCGTCGCCTTTTTCTTCAAGCAGTGGGGCGGTTGGGGGGCAGACGGCAAAAAGCGGGCGAAGGCTGCTAACGGTCGCGAATTAAATGGCCGCACCTGGGACGAAATGCCGGTCACTGTCGTTGAGCGCGTGACTTCTACCTGAGAGGCGTCGAGGCGCCCTTGATTTTGGGAGGCTGCAGGAGCACATTGATAAGCAGGGGCCACAACAGCGCTGCCACTCAATGCCACACTACACATGGGTCTGGGGAAGTCCGCCACCGCTGCTTAAGCGCCATAGCGAGGTAAAGCATGCGCTCCTGCGCAACTATTTGGTCGACTATTTCCTGACGCTGGTGCCGCTGCCGCACCAGGACAAGATCCAACTGACCATCGTTGATGGCTTCTGTGGTGGGGGGCTCTATCTCAACGAGGATGGCAAGGAAGTCCCGGGCTCGCCTCTCGTTATTCTTGAGGCCATACGCGAGGCCGAAACGCTCCTGAATGTTCGGCAGGAGCGTCGCAAGCCCATCCTGATCGACGTCGAACTCATCTGTGTTGACGCCAAAAAGAGCTCTTTGCACTATCTTGGGCGCCTGCTGGAAGAGCGCGGGTACGGGGCCACACTCGCCAACGGTAAGGTGTGCTTGGTCGAAGGCGAATTTGTCGACCATTGCGGCGCGGCCATTCAACGGTGCCATGATCGAAGCCGCCGTTCTGGGCGAGCACTTTTTGTTCTCGATCAGTATGGCTATTCCGACGTGCCGATGCATTGTTTGCGCGATATTTTTGCCAAGCTCAAGCACGCCGAGGTGATCCTGACCTTCTATATTGATGCGCTGATCAAGTACTTGAATGAGCGCAACCTTGCGGCCTTCCAAAAAGCCACAGGCGTTAGTACATCGGTGCGGGCGTCGGAGCTCGACGAGATCAAGCAGTCGCCACGCTGGCGCGTACATCTTCAGTCCTCGCTCTACCAGAGTCTCACCGATCAATGCTCGGCGCGGTTTTACACGCCGTTCTTTATTCGCCCTGAACGCGGGCACGGGGATTTCTGGTTGCTGCATCTCTCGCAGCACTGGAAAGCGCGGGATGTGATGGCTTCCACTCACTGGCAGCACCACAATCATTTCTCGCACTATGGGGACGCTGGTTTCCACATGTTCAGCACGGGCTACATCAGCAAGATCGACGATGAGCACAAGCTGCAGGCAGGATTTGATTTCAGCGAGGTGGCGGCAGCCGTGAGCAAAGAAACCATGCTCGAGCAGATCCCCGAGATGTTGTTCGATGGCGCGGAGGGGATGACCTTCGAGCAGTTCTTCCTGAAGCTGATCAACACAACGCCTGCTACTCGCGAAATGGTGGAGGCCAGTCTGCTAGAGCTTCACCAAGGCGGTGAGATCGTCGTGGTCGATGAATCCGGTGCCCCCTCTCGGGCGCGCGTCAGCCTGAAGGGCGATCATGTTCTGCGCTTGCCATCGCAGCGCTCATTCTTGTTTTCTTGAGGACTGCTGAGTGACTGGCGGGATTCATGACGCCCAGCTCACTCGCTTCCAGGCTCCCGCGCGACGTTAGAGTCAGGCTGGACTTTCGACTCATCGCTTTGCGGGCGCTGGATGTAGGTGGGCGTGATGCCATGCTCTTCAAGATCACGGACAGCATCCCGCACCGCTGCATTGACGCGGGAGAGGAACAAGTCGCTCCTCATGTAACGCCCGAGTTTGTCTGCCGGCATAGCTTGCTCCTTCCTATCCGCATACAGCATACCGCTGTCGGCGTTCTGCCGCCGGGTGCGTATGGGGTCCAAAAAGGTTGCGCTCCCGACTCACGAAACGCCCAACTTTTGCGGCGCGGAATTCATTCGGTCCAGGAATTGCCGGTGGACGGGCCGACGGTAGGGTTCTAGGCGATTCAACACTGCAGAGCAACTTCGATATTTTCTAGCCTACTTCGCTATTTTCCAATTTCCTCCGCTACGCCAACACGTCTGTCGACATAGCGAAGGAGGTTAGAAAAACATGCCCTATTGGACGGAAAATAGCGAAGTAGGGTAGAAAAAATAGCGAAGTTGATTGTGTTGGAAATGGTGATCGAATACTGATTGCGGCGAGTATGTCTGCTGTCGGCCGAGGGCGTGCACAAACTCAATGGCGTGCTCCGCTACACCGTACCGCTTGGCGGCGGCGAACGCGTAAGCATCACAGGCATGGCATACAAGAACGCGTGGCAGTCAACCGACCAGGTGCCGCTACGCGCCATTAACGAAGGGCTCATCTCGCGCTTTGGCGCCATCGACCCAACCGACGGCGGGGCCAGCTCGCGCTACAGCCTGTCAGTGGACTGGTTACGCCCGCTAGCCGACGGGCAGTTCAAAGCCAATGCCTACGTCATCAAGAGCCGGTTGCAGTTGTTCTCCAACTTCACCTATGCGCTCAACAACCCCGCGCAGGGCGACCAGTTCGAGCAGTTCGAGAACCGTGTCACCACGGGTGTGAATGCATCGCGCACGTGGCTGGGGACATTGGCCGGGCGCGAGAGCGAAACCGAATTCGGCTCGCAAACGCGCTTTGACCGGCTCGACCCGATCAGCCTCAGCAACACCGAGGCACGCCAGTCCTACGCGCAGGTGCGCAGCGATACCGTGAACGAAACCAGCACCGCGCTCTACCTGCGCAACAGCACGCAGTGGCTGCCGTGGTTGCGCACCATTGCAGGCGTGCGGGCAGATCAGTTTTGGTACAACGTGGTCAGCAGCAACCCGCTCAATTCGGGCAGCGGGTCAGACCACATCGTCAGTCCCAAGCTGAGTGTGGTGCTGTCGCCCACGGCGCGCACCGATGTGTTCATGAACTGGGGTCGGGGTTACCACAGCAACGATGTGCGCGGCGCGACCACCACTGTCGACCCCGTGAGCGGAGACCCAGTGCAGAAGGTGTCGGTGCTGGTGCCCGCCGCCGGCTACGAGGTCGGTGTGCGTACGCGCGCGCTTGCGCCCAACCTGCAGCTGTCCGCATCGTTGTGGCGGCTAGACATTGGCTCTGAACTGGTCTTCTCAGGCGACACCGGCACCACCGAGCCCAGCCGCCCGAGCCGCCGCACAGGCGTGGAACTCGCGGCGTACTACACACCGCTGCCGGAGCTGATTCTTGACGCGGATGCGGCGTTCTCTCGTGCGCGCTTTCGGGACAGCAACCCGGTAGGCGACTACATCCCTGAAGCCATTCAGACCACCGCATCGGCCGGCGTGTCATGGACACGCGACCGCTGGACGCTCGGCGCCCGGCTGCGCTACTTCGGCCCCCGCCCGTTGATTGAAGACAACAGTGTGCGATCTGCTTCGTCGTTCCTGGTCAACCTGAAGCTGGGCTACCGAGTGCAGAAGAACGTGCGCGTGTTCGTCGAGGTGCTGAACGCCCTCAACAAAAGGGTGAATGACATCGACTACTACTACGCGTCCCTGCTCAAAGGAGAGACATCCCCACTGGATGCCAACGGAGTGGCCACGGGCATTAGCTATCACCACGTCCACCCGGCGGAGCCGCGCACCGTGCGAGCTGGTGTGGTCTGGAATGTCTAGCCCCCGGGCTCAGGGTCGGCGCTGCTGGATGTGGGCGCCGTTTTGCGCTCTAATACGGCGCATCCGCGCCCACTGACCCCGCCACACTCACCATGCATTTCGCCCGAGCCCGCAAGACGTTGACCGCCTGGTTCGGGCTGGTGGCGATGGCGCTCGTGCTTTTCGCGCCAGTGGTCAGCCAGGCACTTGCCTCCCACACACATCGGGTGGAGCTGGCACTGAGCCTGCCGCTGTGCGAGGCAAAGCCTGCGGTTGCCTCAGCAACCAGTGCGATGCTTGCCGTGAATGTGGACGGACATGCGGATGGGCATGATGCGCCGGCTGACCATCACGCCGCATGCGGCTATTGCGACCTGCTGGCGCAGCACGTCCTAGCGCCCACGGCGGATGCCCCGGTTACGTTGCCTGCCCCCGTCCATGCACGTGCCCGGATGGCGCCGCCGGAGCGCGTCGCCTTTCGCGAGGCGCGCCATGCCGGCCGGCCACGCGACTCCCCCTTCTTCATCTGACATGCCGATTCCGGCAGCGGTCGCGTGGCGTCTTCTCGCCATGCTGACCTGAGCTGCCGTTTCACGACAAAACACGCAAGTTGCGCCCAGTTTCACGCTTGGGCGCCTGCTTGCGCATCGCAGATCGAGGAATCCCCTATGACCACGTCGTCCAACACCTTCCGGCGGGCGGCACTGCTCGCCTGCGCCAGCGGCCTGCTGGCCCCCGCCATGGCACATGCCTGTGCGACCTGCGGCTGCTCGCTCAGCACGGATGCCGCGATGGGCTATTCGGCCATCCCGGGCTGGCGCATCAGCCTTGACTACACCTACCTTCCGCAGAACCAGTTGCGCAGCGGCACCCATTCGGTCACGCCGGCGCAGGCTGCCGCCATCAATGATGCCGGCGGCAACCAGGAGGTCGAACGCCAGACCATCAACCGCTACATCAACCTCGGCATCCACTACAGCCCGAATAGCAGTTGGAACTTCAGCGCAATCGTGCCGTATATCGACCGTAGCCACACTACCTACGGCGCAGCTACATCGGACCAGCTCACTCCCGACAACATCAGCGGTGCCAGCGCCAGCGGCCTGGGCGACGTCAAGCTGATCGCCAGTTACCAAGGCTTTCTGCCCACGCACAACCTGGGCGTGCAACTGGGCGTGAAGCTTCCGACGGGCCGTTATGGGGGGCAGAATGTGTTGACGGGCGAGACGGTCGGGCGCAACCCGGTGTTCTTCAACAGCGGCCCCAATGCGGCAGGTGGCCAAGCACTGGATACGAGCCTGCAGCCGGGTACCGGCAGCACCGACCTGATCCTGGGTGCTTATTACTACCAGCCGGTCAGCCAGGATTTCGACGCTTTCATCAACGGGCAATTCCAGGCGACCATCTCTCAGAGATTGCGTGATACTGGCGCTGATTTCCGGCCGGGCAACACAGCCAATGTGAGCCTTGGCCTGCGCTATGAGGCCAATCCGCATGTGGTGCCGCAGTTGCAGATCAACGTGACACGCAAAAACGCTGATAAGGGCGCGCTGGCCGACACCACAAACACGGCAGGCACCGTGGTCTACCTCTCGCCGGGTGTGACGGTTAGCGTGGCGCACAATGTGCAGCTCTACGCGTTTCTGCAGAAGGCGCTGTATAGCAACCTGCAGGGCTACCAGCTCTTCCCGCGCTGGTCGGGCACGGTGGGGGCAAGCTATGCGTTCTGATCGTCAACTGCATGCGGCTCGGCCGTGGTCTCGTCGAGACTGGCTGGGCGCGGCGGGCACGCTGGCGCTGGGCACCACTCTGGGGGGCAGGCCTCGCGAAGCTCAGGCAGCCAGCCTGGAGGTTGGGCGGCCCGCGCCTGTGCTGGCGCTGCATACGCTGGATGGGCGCACCGTCTCCACGGGAGACCTGCGGGGCCATGTCGTGATCCTGACTTTCTGGGCAACCTGGTGTGGGCCGTGCCACCAAGAACTGCCGATCCTCTCCGACTATGCGGCCAAGCATGCGCATCAAGGCTTGCGTGTGCTTGGCTTCAGCCTGGATGAGCCAGCTTCACTGCCGGAGGTGCGCAAGATGGCGGAGGGATGGAGCTTCCCGGTGGGGTTGCTCGGTAGCGCATACGCGGGCGGCTACGGCCGCATCTGGCGCATCCCCGTGAACTTCACCATCGACCGCAATGGACTGCTGGCCGACAACGGCTGGGATTCGCGCGAGCCCGCGTGGACGAAGGAGCGACTGGAGCGAGTTATTACCCCGCTACTGAGCTGAGATTCTCGGCCATCTCGCCCCGCTTGTCGGCTGTTGCGCCTGCTATTCACAGCAGAAAGTTGCACGCTAGATACGTACAGAAAAGTGCTTGTCCAATGTCACGGGAGTTGTTATGCTGCGCGCCGTCACAACTACGGAATAGTTTCCATGGACAGTTGTTCTAGTCGATCTTCGATCGCACTCTGAACGGCTAGACAGTCTCGGCGCTGAGCTTCGCTTGGTGCTCATCCACTGCCTAGCCGCATTGCACGGCGGGTAGTGGCACTTGTGCGGGTTCTCCGTATAAGCCCATTCCCACAATTCGATTGTTGTACCGACACGGCCATGTGGCTGCGTGCGCTCGCGTTCGTGGTCTCCTGGGAGGATCGTGGTCGGCTCATGCCTACGTTCGTCATAGAAACGAACGGGGGAGGTCTCATGCTGTTTCTCTCGATGCTGCAGTACGTTTGGGTTGCGGTGCGTCGGTAATGCCCCCGTTTTCCACAGTCGGCAGAAGTAGAAACTAAGCGGCCATGGCCAGCCGCTGCTTCGGGGTAAAGCCGCCCAATGCCATATTT
>NZ_JBSFAI010000029.1:0-10845 GCF_056280165.1 Ralstonia sp. 110700041-2
TGAACAGGAAAGTCAATGAAATCAACGATCTACCAACACCACCTCCGCGCCAGTGCTAGCTTTTCGTACCGTCACTTATTGCACTGAAAACGAGGGGACCCCCAATCCACCGCCGACCGCGCTGCCGTGCGTGCCCAGGCCGCAGAAGCTGTTCGCACAGGCCAGATCTCCCACGGCGAAATCGGCAACGCCATGTAATGCAAGCCGATGCGGGCGTTTCGGACGCCACCGCTTGGCGCATCCACTGCGGCTGAGCGAAGGCGTCATCGGTGCACCGCATCACATTGCATCGCCCATGAACGAGCCCCCATTGCGGGGCTTTTTTCATGGGGCAAACTTTTGACGAATCCCAGCTAGGGCAACGCCGAATAAGTCCCCGCAGTGGCGCACGCCCTGATTTGGGATGGGATGCAAGGCGCAAACCACAGCGATAGCCGTAGCTATCGCGAGGATTTGCAACGCGGCAGACCGCCCAAAGCAGGGGTGCGCGGTGCGCGAGGGACTTGTTCAGCGTTGCCCTAGGTCTGTCAGGACGGCCCCATGCGGCCCGACGAACGTTCCAGCAGGGTTTCCAGCACCTCGATACGGTGCCGATGCCGGGTGGTGATGGCGTAGAAATGCTCCTGCAGCCCGGCGGAGTAGCCCACCTTGACGAGGATGCCCGTGCGCAACTCGTCCTGAACCACCACCTCGGGCAGCACGGTCAGCCAGCCGCTGTCACGGGCGATCAGGCGCAGCATGGCCATGTCATCCACCTCGGCGCGCAATCGGGGCGTCACCCCGGCCGATGCACACAGGGCTTCAAACTGCGCACGCAGTGCATGGCGGGGGCCAGGCAGCGCCACCTCCATACCCTCCAGGTCTTCAGGTATGCGCAACGAGCGCGATTGCCACACGCTGGCAGGGCCGACCAGCGAGATGGACTGGCTGCCGAGAAATTGGCAGTGCAAGGGGCGCTCGGAGTCGGAAGGCACTGACTCATTGGCCAGCACCACGTCCAGCTGGTGCTGCACCAGGCGCGAAATCAGCCCCTCCAGCAGCCCTGACTCCAGCGTCAAAACCACGGACGGGTCGGCCAGCAAGGGGCGGATCCAGTTTTCCTGGTAGTTGCGGGACAACGTTGCCACACTGCCCACGCGCAGCCGGGTCACCCCCGACGCGCTGCCCTGCAGGCGCCCCAGCATTTCCTGACCCAGTCCGAAGATGTTCTCGGCATATGCCAGTACCAGTTGCCCGGTGTCGGTCAGCAGCAGGCGGCGGCCCTCTCGCAAAAACAGCTCTTCGCCCAGGCGCTCTTCCAGCTGCCGGATCTGGGTGGACACCGCAGACTGGGACGTGTGCAGCTCTTGCGCTGCCTGGGTAAGGTGCCCCAGCTTGGCCACACGCCAAAAGTAGAACAGGTGGTTGAAGTTGAGTTGATCGAGTCTCATTGTTCTATTTTTAGTATTTTTTTGTTCTTTTCAATGTATTTTACAGAACAATAACCCCGCAGCATCATCGCCCCCAGTCTTGTTTCTGGAGGTTGAGTGATGCCATTTGTTCACGTTTTGTCCCACGCCAGCGCATGGGCACCGGGCATGCTCATGCTGGCCGCCATGGCGCTGGCACTGTGCCACAAGGGCTCGGTTGCCACGTTGTGGCGCTGGATGCTGATCCTGTCTGGTGCCGCCTTGGCAGGTTCTGTATTGGCGGCGATTGCGGCCATGGCTGGCATCGGCCGGCTGGACCACGCTGGCTGGCTCAAGGCATCGCCGATGGGCTTGTGCATGGGGGTTCTGGTGCAACTGCTGGGCACCGTCATCGCAGCGTTTTCTGCGAGGTACCTGGAGGGAGAGCCCGGCCAGCCGCGCTACATGGCAGCACTGGCGGGTGTGCTGGCTGCTGTGCACGTGCTGCTGCTGGCAGACCACTGGATCGTCCTGGCCATCGCCTGGGCTCTGGTGGGCATTGCGCTGCAACACCTGCTGTGCTTCTACCCCGACCGGGCTTTTGCCAGCCTGGCCGCCCACAAAAAACAGATGGCCGACAGGGTGGCCGACGTATTGCTGGTCGGTGCGGCGGCACTGGCCTGGCTGGAAGTCGGCAGCGGTTCTTTGTCGGCGTTGTGGGCGTACATCGCACGCGACGGCATGTCCCCGTTGCTGCACGCCAGCGCGGTGTTGCTGACCCTGGCCGTGATTTTGCGGACGGCCTTGTTGCCCGTGCATGGCTGGCTGATCCAGGTCATGGAGGCGCCCACGCCGGTGTCTGCACTGCTGCACGCAGGCGTGGTCAACCTGGGCGGGTTCGTGCTGATACGGTTCGCCCCCTTGCTGGAAAACGCCGCCGCTGCCCGCGTCGTGCTGGTCGTTTTTGGCCTCGGTACAGCCGTGCTCGCTGGCATGGTCATGCTGACGCGCATCAGCATCAAGGTCAGGCTGGCCTGGTCCACGGTGGCGCAGATGGGGTTCATGCTGCTCGAATGCGGGTTGGGCCTGTACACGCTGGCTGCGCTGCACCTCGTGGGGCACTCGCTGTACAAGGCCCATGTGTTTCTGTCGGCATCCAACGCGGTTCGGCAAGCGCGGCTGCAGGCCATGCACAGCGCAACCCCGCCCACAGCCATCAGCCTGGCGCTGGCACCCGTCGCCGCCACGGCCACCGTGCTGCTGGTGCTGAACGTGGCGGCGGAGGTGCCCTGGCCCGCCTGGTGGTCCGCCGTGCTGGGACTGGCCTGGGCACCGCTGCTCTGGTCGCCTCAGGGCCAGGCCAGCGCCAAGACTGCGGCCTGGCACAGCCTGGCCGGGCTGGTGATGGTGGCGGGCCTCACCGCAGCGGCAGTTGCCATCCACCATGTGCCACTGGGCTTGCGCGATGCTCCGGCGCACGTGCTGGGGTGGCTGGCACTGATCGGACTTTTAGGCCTTTACCTCTTTCTGGCACTGCTGCAGAGGCAGCCCCACATGCTGCGGACCTGGCGCAGGTGGAGCTATGCA
Source organism: Ralstonia sp. 110700041-2 (assembly GCF_056280165.1). Classification (NCBI taxonomy): domain Bacteria; kingdom Pseudomonadati; phylum Pseudomonadota; class Betaproteobacteria; order Burkholderiales; family Burkholderiaceae; genus Ralstonia; species Ralstonia sp. 110700041-2. The sequence continues at coordinate 2,976 of NZ_JBSFAI010000029.1, forward strand.
GGGTTCTACATCGACGAGGCGTACACCCGGCTGGCCCTGTACATCTGGCCCACCGCCTGGACACCCCCTGCCCCGCGTGACGCGGTCCCCCATGTAGCAGGCCCCACGTTGCACAGAGCCGCCCCCTGAACCGCACTGCACCCGGAGAACCCCATGATGGAATCACTGACCGACTGCCCCACCGAGGAGCTCGCGGCGCCAGCGCCCACGCACGCTGCGCAGCACCCGGCCTCGCACAACGACATCGACACCGCCTGCGCACAAGCGTGCCAAGCCATTGCACCGGCCTGGCCCCTGGACCGTGCCATTGCAGTCAACCCGCACTGGGCGCGCATCGGCATGCCGGTGCGCCGGGTGGCAGCGCGCATGGCAGCGCTGGGCGGCATTCAGGTCTTTCCCGGGCGCGACCGGCAACTGCAAGCGTGGACGGAAGGACGCATCAGCGCCCAGGACCTTGATCAGGCGATCCGCCAGATGCCTCAGGCGCAAGCCTGCGGGTTGACTGCCGAAGACTGCGTACAGGCCTTACACAACACCCAGCCCGTAGAGCAATTGCCCCTGCTGATCGATGTGCTGGACAACGACCCCCACCGCCAAACCCGCTTGTCCTGGCGCCAGGCAATCACCCACCAGGTGAGCCAGACCTGCGCCGCCTATTTCGACCAGACACAGGCGGACTGGCAGCCCCAGCGGTCCGAGGGCCTGTATGCGTTCTGGCGCGAGACTCTGCAGCACGACCACTCCATCGGCCTGCTGATGGGCTTGCCACACCTCGCCGAGGCCTTGGAGGCTCTGCCCGCCACCCGGGAAGACGCCGAACGCTGGGTACTGCACAGGCTGCGCCTTCCCAAGGCGGTGTGGCCAGACTATCTGGAGTCGGTGCTGCTGACGGTGAATGGCTGGGCTTCGTGGTGCGCCTATCTAGGCTGGCAGGCCCACCTGAACCAGACCTCCGACCCGCACCTGCGGGAGTTGCTGGCGATCCGGCTGGCATGGGGTGCGGTTCTACTGCATTGCAAGGACGATGCCGCAGGCACCCATGCCTTCCAGGCGCTGCAACAGGCCTGGGGCCAGGCCCCCGCCTTGTTGCAACGGGCAGAGCAGGCTCTGCTGGTCGACGAAGTGTGGCAAGTAGCTCTGGAAGTCGGCTACCAGCGCCAACTGGCTCAGCGGCTGCTCGGTGCCGGCAGTGCCCCGCCCAACCAGCACGAGATCGAGGTGCAAGCCGCTTTTTGTATTGATGTGCGCAGCGAGCCACTGCGGAGGTCCCTGGAGGCCATTTGGCCCGCCGTACAGACCATCGGGTTCGCGGGATTTTTTGGCCTGCCCCTCGCCTACACACCGCTGGGCACCAGCGCTCGCACGCCCCACCTGCCGGGCCTGTTGGCACCCGCAGTAGAAGCCACTGACTGCATCGTGCCATCCACTGCGGGCGCGTTGAAGACCGATGCGACGCTACAAGAAGCAGCGATCCACGCACGCTCCAGGCGCTTTGCGCTGGCCGACCAATGGCTGTCCGCCAGCCGCTGGCCGGGTGCGGCGTTCTCGTTCGTTGAAGCGGCGGGCGTGGGCTATGCGGGCAAGCTGGGCCAATGGCTGCGGCCCTCCCGGCAAGCCAGGGCCAACGATGCACTGGAAGGCCTGCCTGCGCGCTATCGCCCCCTGTGCCGGCCCCAGCTCACGGGGCTGGACATCGGCGCCAAGGTGTCGCTGGCAGCGCGGGTGCTGCGCTCCATGGGGCTGGACGGTTATCTGGCGCCCCTGGTACTGCTGGTAGGGCATGGCAGCCAGTCGGCCAACAACGCCCATGCGGCAGCGCTGGACTGCGGCGCATGCTGCGGCCAGACCGGCGAAGTCAGTGCCCGCAGCCTGGCACAACTGCTGAACGAACCTGCCGTGCGTACGGGCCTGGCGGAACAAGGCATCGCCATTCCGGAGTCCACAACCTTCGTGGCGGCCCTGCACAACACCACAACCGATGAGATCGAGGGCTTTGACCTGGACCTGCTGCCCCCAGCCGCTCGCCAACGGTGGGACAGCCTGCAGCCGGTGCTACACCATGCCAGTGACCAGGTCCGCAGAGAACGAGCACCGCACCTGCACATCGACCCACGGACACCGCACGACGATTTGCTGAAGCAATTGCGAAGGCGCGCCAACGATGGCGCCCAGACGCGCCCGGAATGGGGCCTGGCGGGCAACGCAGCCTTCGTCATCGCACCCCGGCACAGGACGCTGGGCGCTGCGCTACAAGGACGCAGCTTTCTGCACGACTATGACGCCCAAAGAGACCCCGACGGCAGCCTGCTGGAAGCGCTCATGACCGCGCCCATGCTGGTCACCCACTGGATCAACTGGCAGTACCACGCATCCACCTGCGCCCCCACACGCCTGGGGAGTGGCAACAAGGTGCTGCACAACGTGGTGGGCGGACACATCGGCGTCTTTGAAGGCAACGGCGGTGATCTGCGCATCGGCCTGTCGCAGCAGTCGGTGCACGACGGCAAGCGCTGGTTGCACGAACCACTGAGGCTGACCGTGGTGATTGATGCGCCCCGCCCATCCATCGACGCAGTGATCCATCAACATGCCGTCGTCAAGCAACTGGTGGACCACGGGTGGCTGCACCTCTGGCGGTGGGAAGGCACCGACCTGATGCGCTATGACCAGGGTCTCTGGGAGCCGCTGCACACGGAGAACTGGTGATGCACCCCAGTGCACGCCCCTATGCAGACCGCCGCATCGCCTTGCTGACCCAGCATGGCAAGGAGCGGGTCATCGCGCCCGCGCTGGAGCCGGGTCTGGGTTGCACGATTGAACATGTCAGCGGGTTCGATACCGACCTGCTGGGCACCTTCACCCGCGAAACGGCACGTGCGGGCTCGCAACTGGATGCAGCACGGCGCAAAGCCCGCAAGGGCATGGAGCTCTCCGGCCTCGATGCCGGCCTGGCCAGCGAGGGCAGCTTTGGTCCCGATCCGTTCACAGGAATGGTGCCCTGGAACGTGGAGCTGATCGCCTGGCTGGACGACCGCATGGGCATCGAAGTCGTCGGCATGGCACAAGGGCCTGCGCGCAGCGGGCACCTGCTGAGCGATAACTGGAGTGCCGTGGAGGCATTTGCGCAGCGCGAGGGCTTCCCGCAGCAACAGCTGGTGATGCGCCCGGAGAGCCAGGACGACACCCGCATGCACAAAGGCATCGCGGACTGGGACCGGCTGCGGCACTGCTTCGACGCCTGCCAAGCCCAGGCCCGCAACCGCCAGGTCTTTGTGGAGACGGACCTGAGGGCCTTTGCCAACCCCACCCGCATGCGCCTCATCGAGCAAGCTGCGCAGGACTTGCTGCAGCGACTGCAGTCGAACTGCCCAGCCTGCAACGCCCCGGGTTACTGGGTCACCGAACGCATACCGGGGCTTACCTGCTCTGCCTGCGGACGGCCTACCGCATCCTGCCGCGCTGAGGTGTGGTCGTGCCCACGCTGCGAATACCAGTCCAGAATGAGCAAAGCCACGCGGGCATTGGCAGATCCTCGCCACTGCGCGTATTGCAATCCCTGACTTGCAATCACAGCGGTCCCGCGTTCAGCACAGTGGTTTGAACACTGACCGGCGAGGCGTCACAAAGCAAACAACAACTGGCCAATCGATCAGTCAGTTGTTGGTAAAAAACGGGGTGTTCGACAGCTCACTCCACAGTAACGCTCTTGGCCAAGTTGCGGGGCTTGTCCACATCCGTCCCCCGCGCACAGGCCGTGTGGTACGCAAGCAGCTGCAGCGGCACGACATGCAGCAGTGGGCTCAATGCGCCGTAGTGCTCGGGCATGCGAATCACGTGGATGCCCTCACTGCTTTCGATGCGGGTGTCGCCATCGGCCAGCACGTACAGCACACCCGCACGGGCGCGGACTTCCTGCATGTTGCTCTTGAGCTTCTCCAGGAGGGCGTCGTTGGGCGCCACCGTCACCACCGGCATGGCGCTGGTCACCAGGGCCAGGGGGCCGTGCTTGAGTTCACCGGCCGGGTAGGCTTCAGCGTGGATGTAGCTGATTTCCTTGAGCTTGAGCGCGCCCTCCAGCGCGATGGGGTAATGCAGCCCTCGGCCCAGAAAGAGCGCGTTTTCCATGCGCGCAAAGTCTTCAGCCCAGCTGATGAGCTGGGGTTCGAGCGCCAGCACGGCCTGCAGGGCCACGGGCAGGTGGCGCATGGCCTTGAGGTGTGCAGCCTCCTGCTCTTCACTCAGGCGGCCCTTGCTTTGCGCCAGGGCCAGCGTCAGCAAGAACAGGCCCGCCAGCTGCGTGGTGAAGGCCTTGGTGCTGGCCACGCCGATCTCGACCCCGGCGCGGGTGATGTAGGCGAGCTTGCATTCGCGCACCATGGCGCTGGTGGCGACGTTGCAGATGGTGAGCGTGTGCTGCATGCCCAGGGATTGCGCGTGGCGCAGCGCGGCCAGGGTGTCGGCGGTTTCGCCGCTTTGGCTGATGGTGACGACCAGGGTGCGCGGGTTGGGCACGCTGGTGCGGTAGCGGTATTCGCTGGCCACTTCGACCTGGGTGGGAATGCCCGCGATTTCTTCGAGCCAGTATTTGGCGGTGCAGCCGCTGTAATAGCTGGTGCCGCAGGCCAGGATCAACACGTTGTCGATGTCCTTGAACACGCGCCAGGCAGCCGCGCCGGGCTCGCCATGCTGGCCTGCACCATCAAACAGCTCGGGCACGATGCCGGCCAGGCCTTCCAGCGTGTCGGCAATCGCGCGGGGCTGCTCGAAGATTTCCTTTTGCATGTAGTGGCGATACGGCCCCAGCTCGGCCGCGCCGCTGTGGGCCTGCACGGTGCGCACGGGGCGCTGCCCGGTGGTCAGCGCATTGCCGTCCTTGCCCACGATCCAGTAGCGGCCCAGCTGCAGGTCCACCAGGTCGCCCTCTTCCAGATAGACGATCTGGTCAGTGACGCCCGCCAGGGCCATGGCGTCGCTGGCCAGAAAGTGCTCGCGCGATGACGAGGCGCCGGTTGCGTCCTTGCCCACGCCCAGGATCAACGGAGACCCTGCGCGTGCGCCCACCACGCGGTGGGGTTCGTCCTTGTGCATGACGGCGATGGCGTAGGCGCCATGCAGTTCGGCCACGGTGGCCCGCACGGCGTCGAACAGGTCGCCGCTGTAATGGCTGTCCACCAGGTGGGCGATGACCTCGGTGTCGGTCTGGCTTGCAAACACGTAGCCGCGTGCCTGCAGGCGGGCGCGCAGTTCTTCGTGGTTCTCGATGATGCCGTTGTGCACCAGTGCCACCCGGCCTGCGGCCTGCGCATGGGCGTCTGCGCCCGTGCCGTGGCTGAAATGCGGGTGGGCGTTGTGCACGGCAGGCGCGCCGTGCGTGGCCCAGCGGGTGTGGGCGATGCCGGTGGCGCCGTCGATGTGCTCGGTGCTCACCTGCTCCAGCAGCTCGGCCACGCGGGCGGTGCTGCGGGCGCGCTGCAGGCCGGCAGGGCGCGTGGCGTCTAGGCTGGACGCATGCACGGCCACGCCGCAGGAGTCATAGCCCCGGTATTCAAGTCGCTGCAGGCCCTGCACGAGGATGGGAACGATGTTGCGCGTGGATACTGCGCCGACGATGCCGCACATGGTGGTTGCCTTTGGTTGGAATGTGATGGGATGCGGCGATGGTAGGCAGCGTCCCAAAAAATTATTGATTGATATTTGCAGCAACATGAACTTTAATTTCACCAATAATCAATGTTGAAATTTTTGTTCATTTTCTGACCTCCAATGGAATTCATATCGCTCGATGCAATTGACCTGCAGCTGCTCAACCTGTTGCAGACCGATGCCGCGCAGAGCAACCAGGCCCTGGCCGAACAGGTGCATGTGTCGCCGCCCACCTGCCTGCGCCGCGTCAAGCGCCTGCACGATGTGGGACTCATCGAGCGGCAGGTGGCCATCCTGCAGCCCGACCGGCTGGCTGCCCTGCAAGGCCACGGGCTGGCGTGCATCGTGGAGGTGTCGCTGGACCGCCAGGGGGCCGAACAGCTCGACGCCTTCGAAGCCCGCGCCGTGCAGGAGGCCGCCGTGCAGCAGTGCTGGCGCGTGTCACCCGGGCCAGACTTTGTGCTGGTGGTGCACACGCGGGACATGCCGGGCTACCTGGCGCTGTCGCAGCGGCTGTTCACCGGCGACGCCAACGTGCGCAATGTGAAGGCCTTCTTTGCAACCCGCCGGGCCAAATTTGAGACCAAAGTGCCGGTAGCGCCAGATTGACATGCGCTATCTGCTATCAATTTATTAGCAAACCCACCTGCATCCTCATCGGCGCCCTCTCACCGCCCCGCCCCTCAGCCCCCCCTGACAGGCCCCACAGCACATCCCAACACCCAGCAAGGTCATCCATGCGACTGATGGGAATGGACCACGGTCATTTCTTGCTGGTATCGCCTGACCGGGCGTTGTAAGCTCCCCCGCACTTTCAACCTACCTGGCCGGTGAATGCCCGCGTGGCAGCACCGCCCTTCTCCAACACCCCCATGCCGACGCCCCGCCGCCAGATGCCCCGCCGCATCTACCCCTTGCGCATCCTGGGCATGGGGCTGGGTGGCATGGTGGTGGCCACGGTGCTGTGGGAGCGCCAGGCATCCCCCCTGGCCTGGACGGCGCTGTTGCTGGCCACGCTGGTGTGGCCGCACGTGGCCTACCTGCTCACACGCCGCGCCGCCGACCCATACGCCGCCGAGGTGCGCAACCTGCTCATCGACTCGGCGCTGGTCGCTGCGCTGGTGCCGCTGATGCACTTCAACCTGCTGCCCAGCGTGATGCTGCTCACCCTGACCATGGTGGACAAGATCACCACCGGCATCCGGGGGCTGTGGGTGCGCGCCCTGTGGGTGATGCTGGCGGCCGGTGTGGCCAGCACGGCGGTCATGGGGCTGCACTGGGCGCCCGAGACCTCCATGCGCGTGATAGTGGCCTGTCTGCCGGTGATGTCGCTGCACACGCTGTCGGTCAGCGCCGTGAGCTACCAGCTCATCCGGCAGTCTGCGCGCCAGAACCAGATGCTGGACGAACTGCGCCGCGTGGACGCACTGACCGGCCTGTTCGGGCGCGGCCACTGGCAAGAGCAGGCAGAGGCCGCACTGCGCCGCCACCACACCACCGACGAGCCCGCCTGCATGCTGATGCTGGACATCGACCATTTCAAGGAGATCAACGACGCTTACGGCCACACCGTGGGCGATGAGGTCATCCGCGCGCTGGCGCATGTGGTGCGGGGCAACGTGCGCGCCGGTGACTGCGCGGGGCGCTACGGCGGGGACGAATTCGCCATCGTGCTGCCCGGCATGCATGCGCGCGACGCCCTGGCCATTGCCCAGCGCATCCGCGAGCAGACAGAAGGCGTGCGCCTGCGCAGCCTGCCCGAACTGCGCATCACCAGCAGCATCGGCGTGGCCCCGGCCGACCACCGCCACAGCAGCCTGCGGGCGTGGATCGACGCCGCGGACGCAGCGCTGTACGTCGCCAAAAACGGCGGACGCAATCAGGTGGCGGGGTGCATGGAGCCAGCGCTGGTACCAGCGGTGTAGCAGCCAGCACTGCGGCCGGCGTCAGGGCTCGTTGGCGGCTGCAGGGTTCACCGGCCACTGCACCCGCACCGTGCAACCAGCGCCCGGCACCGCCGTCGCGCTAACCTCTGCGCCGTGGCGCTGCGCAATGGCGCGGCACAGTGCGAGCCCCGCGCCCACCCCCTCGAACTCCGTCTCGCGGTGCAGGCGCTGGAACACGCCGAACAAGGGGTCCCCTCGTTTTCAGTGCAATAACTGGCGGTACGCAAACCCAGCACTGGCGCGGGGGTGGTGTTGGTAGATCGTTGATTCTGTTGGCTTTC
>NZ_JBSFAI010000030.1:0-8246 GCF_056280165.1 Ralstonia sp. 110700041-2
AAGCCCGCATTAAATTTGTCAATTGGCATCCTAGACTTCCACTCCCTTCGTAAGGCCTTGATCTTATGGGGAAAAGTCAGTCCTTCGATAGCCCGATCCCGATCCCGCGACCTCGCGGAGCGCATCGGCTCGAGGCCTTCAGCCTCAAATTGGGGCGCCGGGTGTCGTTCTATCGGTGTGCGGCTCTCGATCAATGGCTGAGGCTGGAGGCCGATCCCGACGTTCAGCGTTTTTGCGAAAGGCCTGGGTTCATCCTAGTGGGCGGACAGCGACACTTGGCCGAGTTCTGGGTCCGTTATGAAACTCGGGACGAGTTGGTGTTGCTCTCAGAGTCAGACGACGAGGGCATGGTCGTCGACAAAGGGCGCCAACTGGACGACTCAGAGATCGATATTCGTGTGGTGCCGCCGGCAGAACTCGCTGCATCCCGAGTCTGGATCGACAACTGGCAACGGATGTTACCCACGATCGTGGCCAATCGCGGCTTGCCAGCGGCGAGTCTGCTGACAGCGATCCGGCGCTTTGCGACAGCTGAGCCGAGGCAACTCCTGACCATTGAGCGCGAGTACGCCACAGGCGATCCCGTTCTGGTTCGCACCGCGGTGTATGAGTTATTGCGCACGGGCAAGCTCTCGGCACCGACCTTGCATACGGAAGCGTTGTCGCTGCTCACACTGTTCTCGGCACCGGGAGGACAGTCCTGATGCGCCGCAAACCGGAGCTCCAGCATCTCGACCTCGCGTCCTGGCCGTCAGTTGCATGGACGGAGCTCACGGAGGGGCGTCAGCAGCGGGTACGCATGGCGACTGCCGCCATCGAGCGCTATGCACGAGGCGACGCTATCGACGAAATTGAACTGTCCACCGGTATCGATCGTCGCCAACTATATCGGTGGTTGTATCGTGCGTTGCAGACACACCCCGATGGACGGATCTGGGGCTTTCGCGCCGTCATTCCCAATGTGCGGATTGCCGAATACGCGCGCGTTGCCCCTATCGTCGTCCAGGGGCAGACCGGCAGTCGCGGTACGGCCGGGGCGATATCGCAAATCTTCGAGAGCCATCCCGCCTTGGTGACGTGGCTTCGGGCTCAGATTCGGCAACGCAAGGTCGTGCTGCATCAGGTCAGCACGGATGGCAAGCTCAAGACGCGCCTGCGCGGCCTGAAAGCCCTGCATGAGGAGTTCCTGAAGCAATGTCGGTCGCTCGGTCTGAAGGCGACGGACTACCCGCTCTGTATGGACTATTTGGCAATCCGCTCGTTGTCCAACCGGCTCAAGGCGGAAATGCTGCGCTCCTTCGGCCAAGCTGCGCGCGCGGCGGGCGCCTCTCACCTCAAAGGCTTGCCCCTGCAGGACGGACATGCCGTATCGCCCGCGGCCGTGCGCCCCTATCAGGTCGTGGAATTCGACGGGCACCGTCTGGATGTTCGGCTCAAGGTGGTGGTACGTGACCCTTTGGGTTTTGAGCACGAGTTCGAAATGGAGCGCATCTGGCTGCTGGTCATCATCGACGTTTGCACTCGCGCGATCCTGGGTTATCACGTCGTGCTCGCGCGCGAGTACAGCCGTCATGACGTGATCAAGACGATGGAGAAGGCACTGGAGCCTCATCGCCCCATGACCTTCACCCTTCCCAATCTCGCGTACTCCAAGCACGATGGCCTGCCGTCGCAAAAACTGCCCGAGCTCGCCTACGCTTGCTGGGAGTGGATCAAGCTCGACAACGCCAAAGCAAATCTTGCCAACGACACGCTCAGTGCCTTGTGCGAGTTCGTGGGTTGCATTGTCGATGCGGGCCCTTATCACCACCCGGACGAGCGCCCCTACATTGAGCGTTTCTTTGCGACCATTGCGCAAGAGATGTCGTCGCGTCTGCCTGGCTACACCGGATCGCATCCGCGTGACCTTCGGCGTGCGCTGTCCGATCCGAAGGGCAATCTCCGCTTGTACCTGTCCTCCGATGAGCTGACGGAACTCGTCGAATATGCCATCGCCAGTTACAACGGTACACCGCACAGCGGGCTGAACAACATCACGCCTCTGGAGGCCATGGAGCGGTTGATCCGTGTCAAGCAGAGCATGCTCTCCTGGTTGGCCGAGCATCGGCGTCGCACGCTGTGCCTGATGCAAACCGCGTCGAGGCACACGGTGCGTGCCTACTTGCACCAAGGTGTGCGTCCTCACATCAACCTGCACGGTGTGCGCTACACCAGCACAACCCTGGCAGCGGCGACGCATCTGATCGGTACGAAGCTGCTTGTCTATTCCAACGTCGAAGACCTGCGCGGCGTACGGGCGTTTCTCGCGGATGGAGCCGAGTTGGGGCCATTGCAGGCGCAGGGCGCGTGGGGCCTGGTGCCCCACGATTTGCGGCTGCGCAAAGAGATCCTGAAATGGCGTAAGAAGCGCGGCATGCGCAAAGGGATGGAAGGCAACGTGATCGAGGCGTTCGTCCAAGAGAAGCTGGCGCACGCCAAACACACACGCAAAGCCGCCACGGATCTCGCGCACGTCATCCGTGTTTTGTCGACTGCGCCGACGATCTACACGCCTTTGCGACCCACCGTACCCATTTCTGCGCCGCTTTCCAATGCCGTCGCTGACGATTCACCATCGCCGCCGCCAGCGCCCGGTGTACCACGCCGCCTCACGATTGGTACGGGACTGATTTCCTAGGCGGGCCGCCCGCAAGGAGGACCACCATGTCTGTCGAACGCCCCCGCCCGGTTGATCCGGCTACGCACCCTCTGGTCACTGGCAATTACCGGATCGCCACGGCAGCGATCCAGGATTTTTATGAACTGGTGACACGGTGCCTGCGGTACCGTGTTCCTGGGGCGCTGATCTACGGACCCTCACGCATTGGCAAGACCCGGGCGATCGAATACATACGGCTCCTGCTCGCCCGCAACTACCCCAAAATCTCCACCTTCCACGCGCAGTGCGAGCACAAGCCCAAGCATGCGGAGGGCCCCTTTCTGTCGAACCTGCTGGAGGCCGTCGGCTATCCCGAGCCGCAGACGGGAACCAACACGGCCAAGCGGTTCCGGCTGACCCATAAGCTGCGGGAGGCGGCGGCCCGAGCGGGCAGCGGAACGATTCTCCTGTTTTGCGATGAGGCACAGCGCTACAACGTCAATGAGTACGAGTGGCTGCGCGACATTCACGATACGCTCGATCGGCAGCAGATCAAGCTGTACACCTTCCTGGTCGGCCAGGAGGAGTTGCTGGCCAAGAAGGAATCGCTGCAGGCGGCAGGGGCCACGCAGATCATCGCGCGCCTCATGGTCGAAGAGTTGCCGTTCTATGGGATACGCGATGCTGATGATGTCGCGACTTGCTTGCTCGGCTATGACGAAACCTGTTACCCGGAGGCGAGCGCTTGGACCTTCACGCGGTTTTACGTCCCCGAGGCATTCGACACCAACTACCGGCTTGTCAACGACGCGACCGTGCTCTGGGAGGCCTTCAGCGCGGCGCATCACAAGGCGAGCCTCCCCTACAAGATGGAAATCCCGATGGAATATTTCGTGCGCGCTGTTGAGATTGTCCTGAAAGATAGCGAGACCCGGGACGCACCGGGTTACAGCCCAGCGCCAGCATTGTGGGCATACGCCGTGCAACAGTGTGGTTACGTCCAATCGCGCCATGCGACCGGGCATATCATCGCCGCTGCGTAGCTCCCGGAAGAATCGATTCCCGATTCTATCGTTTGACGAGAGCGTGCTTTCGCCCGCGCTAGGCTACACCTTCGACCCGAAATGGGTCGACCCGTGCGAGTCGCTGATTTCCATTCTTTGGAAATTCGCGCAGGCCAATCAGCTTTCGGGGCATGTTGTGGTGCGTCATGCCGCCTTGTCCTTGCACGCCGATCCCTATTCCGGCGTTTTACCGGTGCACGATGCGATCAATATCGCCGCCTTGCGCAAGACCTTGCACCTGCCGGCCAAGATACTTCTCGGATCGGTCCTCGATGCTTTTCCTTACCGCCAGTACGACGAGCGTTTTCGATTTTGCCGCAAGTGTTTGGGGCGTGGATACCACAGTCCCCTCCATCAGTTGCAGAGCGAGTCCACATGCCCGGCGCATCAGACGCCACTCGAGATCGGTTGCCGACGCTGCGGCTACGAGCCGCTCTGCTTGCTCAAAGCTCGTTTTCTGGAAACCCCGTTTCGATGCGACTACTGTGGTGCCCCCTACAGTTACAAGACGTATTCGACACTACGATCGGAGAAGATGTGCAAAGATGACAGAGTTGCAATGCGTCGGCGATACTTTGAAAGGACATACGGCTAGACTGGGCGCATTTGGATCACGGCGGCGTCACTCGCGTGATTGCCGTGGAGTCGAAAAATTGCTCCATCACGCTGGAAATACTGAGTCCCGGCCCCCGGTTGGGCGTCGGGCGAGGCGCGCTCATGCGTGAAGTTCAGCGACGATGCGCTCGGCGAGAAAATCGCAGGGTGGTCGGTTTGACGTGACGCTTCGGGCGAGGACGATTTCAAGCGTGCCAATCTCAGGCAGGCCGTGTGCGGGCCCGAGCAGCGTAAAGTCAGATGGCACAGCACACCGCGCGAGCGGGGTGATGGCGAGGCCAGTTCGGGCCATCGTCAGCAGGCCAAGCAGACTCGGGCTCTCATAGGAAGTTCGATACACGATTTTTGCGCGCTCGAGACTGTGGATCGCCTTCTCGCGTGCGACGCTTCCCGGTAGGAACACGGCAATTGGTAGCGGCCGCTCACGCCAGATGTCAGTGGCGCCGGGCGCTGCGGCCCACACCATCGGCTCGTGCCGCAAGAACTCGCCGGTCAGCCCTTTCACCCGCGTCGCGCAGACGAGATCCACCGTGCCGTCGCGCAACATCGGGGCGAGCGCGACGCTGGGCAGGCCGGTCACCTGGATCTCGACCTTCGGATAGGTGGCCGAGAACTTCTTGAGAATCGGCGGAAACAGCGACGACGCGTAATCGTCCGGTACGCCGATCACCACGCGGCCAGTCACGTCCGGCCGGACGACCGCCGCCCATGCCTCATCGCGCAGCGCAATGATCCGGCGCGCGTGTGCCAGCAGCACCTCGCCGTCCTGCGTCGGCACCACGCTGCGCGGCTTGCGCACGAACAGCGCTTTGCCAAGGGCCGATTCCAGCGTCTTGATCTGCATGCTCACCGCCGATTGCGAGCGGTGCACGAGATCTGCCGCCCGGCTGATCGTGCCCGTAAAGGACAAGGACATTTGTTGAGAGGGCTGCACCCCAACCCTCAGCGTGCTGCCGGCAAAAACATCGCCGCAAGAACTGGCAGGAGACACTGCGCATATTTTTCTGATGCAGTGGGATTCCACCGAGTGCCGCGCATGCTCTGCATGCGTTGAGAGGCCAAGTTTTGGCGCGCCAGACCATGAGTTGATCGCATGCTTGCGCCTTCAGTATGCGCAAGGTGATTCGAGGTGGTAAGCATGCGGAGAGCAAGCACCATTCTCCGGCTGCATTCTTGTAATCCACCCGTAACTCTACGGTCAGGTTGACTTTCCTAGACTGCGGCTCCGTGATCGTCCATTGATGGTGCCCGTGAAGTTGCTGCGCGTTTTTTCGCTCTGGCTGGTACTAGTTGCGCTGCCCTCACAGGGCATGGGCGCCGGTATTCCTGCCGACTGCGAACGCGCGCATGCTGTAATCAAGAAATCGCGGAGCATTCAGCATAAGCGCCTCTCCGTGGCTACACGTACCAGCCATAAGCATTGCCACGACCACCATGGCAAAGCAGGACCTGCTCGTTATGACGACCGGTGCAAGCTATGTCCGTCTTGCGAGGAGGCTCCGCAGTATGCAGTGCCCGCGCGACTGACCATGTCCAGTTGTCGGCCGACAGCGCGAACACATTCGTCGTCTAGCGCCCAATTTCTTAGTTTCATCCCAGAGCTCCTCCTACGGCCTCCGCGCCTGGTTTCCTGACACGCATCACTGCTGACGTCTGACAGCCTTCGCTTTTGTAAGGGAGGCACGCGGCCACAGCGGTAAGACCCGTGAGCGTGTCCCGGCACGCAACCAGGGAAATTGAGTGTTCCGTCAGCGAGCAATCAAGGCGCGGTGAATAGCGCTGTTGTTCGCTGCGTAGGAGTTTGCCGTGCATATCTGTGTAAATTGCCATGCGCCTCTGAGGCCTTTTGCTTGGTCGTGCAATGCCTGCGGCTGGAGAGCCGCCGTCCATGACGGAGTCGCTTGCTTGGCGCCCGAAATGCTTCAGGACAACGACGGCTTCCACGAGCCGCTGTTCGACGAATACCAAAAGCTTCAAGCCGAGCACTTTTGGTTCGTGTATCGCCGAAAGTTAATCGTGTGGGCGCTGCAACGTTATTTCCCGCGGCTTCAGTCCTTCTTGGAGATTGGCTGCGGCACAGCAGAGAATCTCGCTGCGATTGCAGACCGGTTCCCACATGCTGAGGTATGCGGTGGGGAGCCTTCGCTGCATGCGCTGCAAATGGCGCGCCGCCATTGCACAGCGAAGTTCTTGCAAATGGACGCGCGCGCGATCCCTTTTGTCGAAGCATTCGACGTGGTCAGCGCCTTTGATGTGATCGAGCATATCGATGATGACCGACTCGCCCTGAGCGAGATGTACAAGGCGTGCCGGCGCGGAGGTGGGCTGATCTTGACGGTGCCTCAGCATCCTTCTCTCTGGAGTCGCGTGGACGACGCGGCCAAACACAAGCGTCGTTATACGCGTAAGGATCTCGTGGAGAAGCTGCGGGCCACCGGGTTCCGTCCGCTCTACGTCAATTCCTTCATGTCGCTGCTGTTACCCGTCATGGTTATTTCGCGCGTGCACCAGAAGATTGCGCGGACCGATCTGGAGGTTGACGAGGGTTTCCGCATCGGAAAGACACTCAATCGGCTGTTTTCGACCGTCTGCGACGTTGAATATCGCTTGTTGACCCGCAGCTTGCCATTTCCCGCCGGTGGTTCGCTGCTCGCTGTCGCGGTCAAGGAGTGATATGGCCATTCAAGGCACTGAAACCAGTCATTCGCACCTGCGCTGATGCGCCTTGGAGAAAAGGCCGGCATGACCGATCGACGAATCTTCTACAGATATCTGCTGAGTGGCGGTGCTTCCACCGCCACTCACTATCTGGCGCTGTACATTTTGGTCCACTCCGGTACCACCCCCGTGGTGGGATCGACCCTAGGTGCGATCTTCGGGCTCGTGCTCAATTTCACGGTTAGTCGGCGATGGGTGTTCGGCGCCCCCGCCAAGGTCGGTGCGACACTCTCGCGCTTCCTCCTTGTGTGGGTGCTGGCATTGCTGTTCAACGCCTGGATGCTGGCGGTCCTGTTCGCTGCGGGCCTGCACTATTTGGTTGCACAGGTGATCTCAACCGGGATCTTGGTTCTGATCAATTTCAATCTGCATCGCAGGTGGACATTTTCCGTTGCACAAGCAGCACCTGCAGTTGTGGACGCCTCAAACTGCAAGGCTGGTGCTTGGCGTACACAGCAAAAACCTGATAGCTAACCCTCTTTCACGCCAACTCAGGCATTTGGCTGTGCGGGTACGACGCGCTCAAGGTCCCGCCCACTAGGAGACTATTGCATGAAAAAAAACGCTTTGATATCGGTGTTGGCCGTGGCTGCCAGCTTTCCGACGGTGGCCAAAGGCTTCGTCCTGCATCTTGAGCACGGATTCGACGCCCACAACCCCGTCGTAATCTTGGGGGGTACACAACCCTTTCCCACAAATGCGGAGGAGTTTGACGTATCTGCGCCGCGTGGCGTCATTCTGACCAAAGTACTTTCCTATCAGCAACGCTACATCATGCGGCTGGTCAACCGGGGAAGTGCTTCTGTAGCCCTACGTCTGGACGTCAAGGATGCTAGCAGCGTTAAGACCCTGCCGGGAACGCAACCGATCAATTTGGTCTTGGATGCAGGCGAAACAAGGGAGCTGGCGATGGAAGCGTGGACGCCGATGACTGTGGTGGTAAGCGCGGCAGCGCAGTAAGTATCTCGCCCGCTGGTACGCCAGCCAAGCTGGCGTCATTTGCTGCCCAAAAGCCAGAAAAGGGGCATGCAATCTGCCATTGTTCAGCAGAATGCGTGTCGGCTTCCTCAAGCAATCTAGCGAGCCTGACCGCAACGACCGGATTTACCGTGAACGGTAAGCACCCGGTGAACCCGTCTTGAAGGGGACCCGCGTAGCAAGGAGCATCGTGTCCATCTAGTTCTAGGTGGACACGTGGACACTATCGAAGA
>NZ_JBSFAI010000031.1:0-7838 GCF_056280165.1 Ralstonia sp. 110700041-2
ATAATCTGTTCTTCGGTGAATCGCTTCTTCATGACCGTTCCTCTCTTGGGAACGGACTCTACATCGTCAACGTACTAATCGCGGGGAGCAGGTCAATGGGCATCGATCGAATCGCTTTTACCACCGGCGAAGCCACGGCGCTTCCGCTACCCCGGGCGCAAACCACTTCCCGACCGGATTGTCTTGACGGGCATCCTGTTCGTGCTCAAGACCGGTATCCGTTGGAACCAACTGCCGACGGACATGGGTTGCGGATCGGGGGTCAGTTGCTGGCGTCGGCTGCGCGAGTGGCAGCAGGCTGGCGTGTGGGACCGGCTGCACGCGGCCTTGCTGGTGCACGGGAGTGCGGCAGAACGCATCGACTTGTCGCGTGCGACGACCCACTCCAATTCAGTTCGAACCATCGGTTCCAGCGAGCGGTCGATGTAAACGCCGCAAGTTGACCTTGGCCACGCTTCGTGTCTTGCTGAAATGAGCAGCAAGTCGGCGAGGGTGGGGCTAGCGTCAGATAGGTGAACGCTGCCTGCGTCGGCGTCGTATCCACGACCGCATGCCTGTGAGTGCAAGCACCGGAATAGTGGCCATCGCGCAGAACAGCAGTGTCTGTCCTAGCAAGCCACCCACATAGCCCATATGCAGCGAAACCAGCCATCGATAGACCTTGTAGCCAGGGGAGCTTGCTGAATAGGGCTCGTATCTTAGAGTGCCGGCGCTGACTGGGTCCAAGTACAGCATTGTGCGTGCATTCGGGTGAGGTGCGTCACGTTCGATCACGCTCACCTCGACTGGATCGCCCGCCTTGCGCGGATAAACGATAGTGATCGTCTCGGCGTCCGGTACCACCTGGAGTGTCCGTGACAACAGTGCTTCGCCTCCCGCCGGACGTCCCATTTTGATGGCGCGCGGCTTTTTTTCTGGCGGCGACGATAGGGTCACGTCATAGACTAGCTGCCTTGCCCAGTTGAATGTCATGGTCCACGAGGCCATCGCACTGACTAGCAAGACCAGCGCCGCGTAGGCTCCCAGTGTACGGTGCAGCTTCACGTCAAAGGCCTGGCCCTCCAATCCGCGTGGCAGTCGAAACGCAATTTTCAACTGTGCTCGGCTCCGCGGCCACCATAGCGCCAACCCGCCCAGCACGAGCACAGTCCCCATCGCAAGGCTGATACTCCCTGCGACAAGCTCCGAGCGGTCGCCGTCTTTGATAAAGCGCCACCGATGCAGCAGTTCGAGGGTTCCGAAAAGGCCCCCCCAGCGCGATTGCTGACCCAGCACGGCACCAGTGCAAGCATCGACATATACACCCTGCAGGTCGGCGTAGCGGATAACAGTGGTGCCCCGACCTTCGGACGTGATTTCAATCTGTTGCAGGTTGCCGGTCGGATGCAGATGTCGCGAGTTCTCTATCAGCGTGTCCAATGACATGCGGCTTTCGCAGGATGACATCTGTTGCAGTGCAGGCTCGGCCCTCGGCTGCAATTGTGGCCGAAACACCAACGCGAGTCCGGTCAGCGCAAAGAATGTTGCGGCGAGACCGATGGTCATCCCGGTCCAGCGGTGGATGGTTGCCAGCCTTCTGCGAACCATGGGTGTCATGCTTGCTCCAATGCGCTATCGGGTTCCCGTAACGGGGCGTCGTTCCTGTGCGACGTGTGCGTTCTTTGCGCCGTAAGTGCGGCGTGACAAAGTTGAGGCACTGCCCCCCGCTGGGTCTGAGACCAGACATGCTCGTCTCGTTTGCTGAATGGAGGCTGAATGCTGTCTGAAACCAAGTTCACATTCGCGGTGACGTTGAGGACATCCACGGCCCATCGACCTGCGTTGGCCTATGGAAGACCTTTTGTGGCTCACATGTGATGAGGGGCAGGTCGTCGAAGCCTGAGCGTATGTCGCTCGCGACGGAGGCCAGCCAGACCTTCATACAGCTGGGTGGACCGATCACGCTGCCGATCCCGACGCGCTGCGCAGCATGCGCAGTACCAGCAGTAGCGTGCCTTCGTCGGGCTAGACTTCGATGCGCACGCGCGTGTTGACCACGGTGATCTCAATGGCGGACGGAGAAGCAGCATTGCCAGCTGGCGCTGAGCTCAAGCAACCTCTCTTGGTTCCGTTCGTTGCAACGTGGGCTACAACTCCCATTTATACACTGACGCATCGATTCGATGCGGCCGCCGAGCCATCCGTCGCGACCGTCGTCTGGGTTTTTTATCATGAGGGAGTGCCCGGCCTGTCGACTCGGCTTTTTTGCGGCATATGTCATGCGTGCCTGTGGATAACTTCTCGCACAGCTCTGCTGCGGTTCCCTCCCCTGGACCCCTCCCAGATGTCGGAAAGATATAAGCAACCCGAAAAGCTAAAAAGTGACGGACGAAGGCGCCAGTTCACCCGCTGCGCGGGTGAACTGGCGTACACAGGCAACGCGATTTGACAACAAGATGTTTGACAGAGGCTGTGGGATTGTTAGGGTTTTCTCTTTTGAATCAGATGGTTAGGTGGAATTTGACAGTAGGTGATTCCGCTAACCGTTCTGAAGGGTACTTTTAGAACGGTGTAAACAACGAGCCTGCAGCCCTTTGGGTTGCAGGCTTTTTTGTTGTTTACGTTTTCCGGTGAATTTTCCTACGCTCATTAGAGCGTTCGCCTGGGAGCGGGTAAACAATGCCCAACCCTTACGCCGTTAGAACTTTGAGGTGGTCCTCGGGGGTCTAGGCTCAACTACTACTTGAATGAAGTGGTGGGTAGATGGCTGAGTTCATCGCAAAGCGTGTCAGATTCCAGAATGGAGAGCACCACTCTGTTCTGACTAGACCCGGCGGCCTTCCGGTTCACGAAGCGGCCTTGTACCTCGCCAGACACCGCAAGCGTGGCCTGGCAGCCAACAGTATTCATAGCGTTTGCCGGGTGTTGGCCTTTCTATATCGGGAACTGGCTCAAGCCAACATTGACTTGCTCGAGCGGATCCGTCCGGGCAGTTTTTAACGGCACCCGAACTCAACCGGTTGGCCGAGGCCGCTCAGTACGGAGTCGATGATTCGGAGCATGCGGAAAAAGAGGGGCAACGTAGCCGAAAAGTCATCGACATCAAACGGATTCGCATGCGCCGCGGGCCGGCAGCAGTTGACGTGAAAGCAGTGAGTGAGGCCCGTCGCAGCGCTACCGACCTCTGAGGGAAATGCCACAGCTTGGTTGCTTCCCGCCAAGCGAGCGCATCATTCGACCCAAACCTCCGATTGCCTCAACAGCAAGCAACAACGGCAAAGGGCTCGCGGCACACGAAGAATTTTTCTCCCGCACGTTTTGCCTGCCTCTTGGCAGCTGCCGCCTGAGTTGCAATGACACTCGTGTCTATGGCGGCGCCCGCCTGAACCGGTACAACGCCTGCCGCGATGGTCACAAAGTTGTAGAAGCGAAGATTGCCGTGACGGTCCTCACTCTGAATGCCGCCGGCTTTGATGTCAGCCGGTGTGTAGAGCCCTACTGCTGATGCATCAAACTGTGCCATCGCCGTGCGAATGCGCGCTTCCCAGTCGGGGCTCTGGAAGAGGATAAAGAAGTCATCCCCACCAATGTGGCCCAGAAAATCACTTTGTCGGTCGCAGGCTTCGGCGAGGGTTTCGGCGGCGAGCTTTATCATCTTGTCACCTTGCCAATAGCCATACACATCGTTGAATGGCTTGAAGCTGTTAAGGTCACAGTAGCAGGCATGGAATGGCACGTCGCTTTCCAGGAGCCGATTCATGTGGATGTCGATTGGAATATTGCCTGGCAAGAAGGTCAGTGGATTTGCGTATCTCGCCGCTTCGATGCGTGCTTCAGTCACTGCGCGAACCAGGTCCTCTCCGGTTGCCAATCCGACGTACTGGCCTTGGTTGACGATGACCAGCCCTTCGGACAGATATCGCTGGTCGCCCAACTTCAACAGGCTCATCAACTGCTCCATCGTCGCACCTTGCTCGACGACGACCGGCGTCTGATTCGCAAATTCCATACAGGTCTTTCTGCCGTGCAGTTCCCGGCGATATGGGAAGGCATAGGCGTCGACAAATGCGTGCCGGCTAATCAGACCGACGGGGCGTCCATTCTCCACAACGGCAACCGCATGCAAGTTTGGATGCCGTGCAAAGAGACTCAGAACGTCATCATTTCGGGTGTTCGGTGAAACGCTGGGCGCGTTCAATAGCAGGCGGCTTGCTGAAAACGCACGTGGCGCATCTTGATTGGCATCCGGGGCAGGGGGCACGAAGTTGGTACGGAATGCATCCTGAACCGGCCAAGTCAACTCCGGCATCTCGCTCGGCTTTCCTAGAAGGAAGCCTTGTACATGGTTGATGCCCAGATTGCGGCAAACCGCCAGGTCTTCGCGATTTTCAAGCCCCTCCGCAATCAACTGCGCTTGCCCGGCCTTGGCAATGCTGTGCAGACTGCGCAGCACTTCTTGGCGGAAGGGCGACTTGGAAACGCAATCGGCGATCGAGCGGTCAACTTTGACATAGTCAGGCCGCAAGCCAATCCACAGGCTCAGATTTGCGTTGCCTGTGCCGTAATCGTCCAACGCCAACTGGGCACCTGCCTGACGTATCAAGCGTAGCGCATCTTGCAGGGACGACAGCGGATTCGGGCACGCCTGCTCCGTCAGCTCAATGACGATTCGCTCATGGGGGAACTGCATCGCTCCCAAGAAAGCCCAGACGTTATCTTTGTCGCAAGCAATTTCTCGGATGGCAGCAGCGCTCAAATTCAGGAAGAGCTTTCCTGGTAGCTGCGCCTTGGTGAAAGTACTGACGCTCAGCCTGGCCATGAAACGCTCCAGTGCAACCATACAGTGCTCGCGTTGGGCCTGCTCGAAGAGCGCTTGGGGTGATTCCAGACGCGAGCCTGCCGGGCCACGGGTGAGCGCCTCGTAGCCCAAGACCTCGCCGGACGATAGCGTTCCGATGGGCTGAAAGACCACGCGCAGGAGTTGCTTTTCCATGCACTCGGCAACAGACACGGTCATTTGGTAGCTCGACAAAGACATAGATGACGACAGGCAACCGCTGGCCGCCTCTGTACGACGTCGATGCGACCATCGACAACCAGGCTCCAGAAAGGTGCTGCACGCCTACTGAGCAGAGGGGAGAGACAATGGGTGGGCTGGGATGGGCAATGCGCCTGCCCCCTCCGCATCGCAACGCTGCTACCGGCACTTGGCTTGATTGCGGCACCACGACGGGATGCCCGACGCTTCACCTCGTTGTCGCCGCCAACATCCATCCTCTCCCGAAAAAAAAGGGAGACGCGGCGATGTCGCTGCGCCCGAAGGACGGGTGGCGGGAGAGAGGTGCGTCGCCGTCCGGTCGAGAATGTATGTGGGTGCGGAGGTGCGTGTCGAGAGTGTTTTTAAGTTTTCTTAGTTCAGTTGTTAAATGTACTAAATTCGAGAGCTGACATCAAACCGTCATATGCACGCATCCGCCCCGGACACGTGCCAAGAACCGGAACGGGTAGGCTGGGCCCTAAAATCAGGTTCAAGGTCCCTTCTGCGACCTATAAAACGTCAAGGCACGCATTCAAAGTGCTCGCTCCGGACTCCTTGGTCTGTGTAACCGACGCACATCGCATCCACACATTTTCCCGTGGTTGCGTTGACCTCTCTGCATCGCTCGACCTCGAAGCCTCCATGGACTGGGGGAGCACCACTTTTGACGTGGGTAGGCAGGGCCGTGAGAGGCGCGTCCTCAATAGAGGGGTTTGCAGGAGAGTCTTGGGCGGGCACAGCCGACTTCGTATTGGCGCTCGTCGGCGCAACCACCTGCGCCGATGCGCTGCCGCCTAATAATGCTAGCCCCATCAATAAAACCGTGAATGGGCGCACGTGCAAACGCTTTGGCATACCGGCCTCCCATCAATAACTGCCCTAGCATAAAACATGCTGCGAGAGCACAAAACATAATCATTCTCTCTCGCCTTGCTCACTATATTTAACAATTCTTAGATATGCGATTTAATTTATGCGGGAAATAATCTGATTCATTTGTGAAGCAATATAGTTAACTTCCATGAATCAATATTTTGCTTCGGCAAATAGCGTGGCTAGCTAGTGAGGCCTTCAGCTATCTCCGCCAAGCGCGCGGCCTGCGCGGAGGCGCGCCGGTAAGATAAAACGTTTGGCCTCCCAGCCTTGCTCTTTGAGTCACGCCGTAAGTCCAAGGACTTAAGGGGGGTAGCTGAGTGGCAGGTTGTCCCTGAGGAACTGATGAGAGGGGTGCGCGGCAAGGGGGCGAAAGAATGTCGCTGTAGGTGAGTCAGGTAGCGGTTGTCCGCTCTTCCGGTCAGGAGCAGCCAGTCCGCACAACTCGATGAGCCCATCGGCATGGCCAAGGAAATCGTTCACAATCAGGAACATCTGAACCTTGGCTGACGCCAGTGCACAAGTGACCGACTCAGAGCTTCGAGAGGAGCACTACGCTTACGTACTCGACATCTCCGACAGACTTCGATTGCCGCCCGATGTCGTGGCTCCGGTTTTTCGTGAGACGCTGCGAACATTGTCTGCTGGAGCAACTGTGGAAACCTACGTAGTCCTTCTTGCCGCCAAAAAGACGCTCTCAAAACTCAGGTCTACGGCTGGTGCCAACGGCACCTTCCACGACGAATTCTGATTGCGGCGGGTAGAGCTCAAAGAGATACCAGACCAGCGCTAGGCCCGCGCCGACGTCGCCTTTTCGTCGGTGACGATGAACTCGCCAACTGCCACGGTCCCGCGTCTAGGGCAACATTGAAGAAACCCCATACACGCCAGCAAGCTATGCCGGAAATATCGTCTTACGACCAGCGAGAGATTCAGGAATTCATGGGGTTAATCGCGCCGTGGGGCGCGGCATACAGGGATGCTACGTTTAGCTTCTTAGGCGTGAAGAATGGTGACCATGTCTGCCTTGCCCAAGGACATGTAATTCTTCCAACTGGCAAGCAATTGCCACCCTTGCTCGAAGTCGTACGCCGTCCATCTGGGCTGGCAGTATTCGCTTATCTACGCTCGGCCTTGATTGCAGCGGCCTTATTGATGCACTCGTTGGAGATGGGGTACAAACTGTATTTGGGGTTCGATCGGGCCAACCGGAGTCGGTGACGCTCCAGTAGCGACGTTGCTTGAGTGAATGACAAGTATGCTTACTCGCTAGGCAAATCGCTGCGGATTGCCGTGATGGTGAGGGGGCGGGTGAAGCATAGGATGTCCCTCGACATCCTGATGAAGTTAGATGAATATACGCGAATGCGGTTGCAACTTGGCGGGTTCGGTCGCTGATGATATGGCGTATGAAAAAATATTGGTCGTCCTGAATAAATCATTAAAAATAGTTTTTGCAAATAAAGCTATTATTGACGGTGGGCGAGGATAAGTGTGGTCAAATACGCAAGATTACAAAGTCTTCATGCGCGGATATTCCTCGTCATATGCGCGGCGGCATTCCCGCTGCTGATAGGTTCTGGGTACTATTTATATAAGCAATCTGAGCTGGTTCGCGTTGCTGCGCAGGTAGAGGCCAATCAATATCTCACGCTCGCCGCAGAGTACGCGCAGGCGGAAATTCTCGGCGCGGGAGAGGCTCTTGACGCAATTTCGGCAACGCCATCCATACAGAGCAGAAACTGGGCGCTTTGCAACGAGTATCTTCATAGGCTTGTCATCCAGCGTGCAGACCGCTATTCCAATATCGGCGTAGTCGATTTGAACGGAAATCTGCTTTGTAGCGGGGTCCCTGGGTAATGCCCCCGTTTTCCACAGTCGGCAGAAGTAGAAACTAAGCGGCCATGGCCAGCCGCTGCTTCGGGGTAAAGCCGCCCAATGCCATATT
>NZ_JBSFAI010000032.1:0-3191 GCF_056280165.1 Ralstonia sp. 110700041-2
GCAATCGATGAGATTGTCTTGGAATACGGCACAACGCGAGAACTCAGCCTATAGCGAGACATACTCGTTATAGGGTCAAGCGAATAAGTGCATGTGGTGGATGCCTTGGCGATTACAGGCGATGAAGGACGTAGTAGCCTGCGAAAAGCTGCGGGGAGCTGGCAAACAAGCTTTGATCCGCAGATATCCGAATGGGGAAACCCGGCCCGAATGGGTCATCCCTTGCTGAATACATAGGCAAGGGAAGCGAACGCAGTGAACTGAAACATCTAAGTAGCTGCAGGAACAGAAATCAACCGAGATTCCCAAAGTAGTGGCGAGCGAAATGGGATCAGCCTTGTACTCTTTAGCAGTATTGTTAGCAAAGCGGAATGGAAAGTCCGGCCATAGTGGGTGATAGCCCCGTATGCGAAAACAGTATTGTGGAACTAGGTGTACGACAAGTAGGGCGGGACACGTGAAATCCTGTCTGAAGATGGGGGGACCATCCTCCAAGGCTAAATACTCGTAATCGACCGATAGTGAACCAGTACCGTGAGGGAAAGGCGAAAAGAACCCCGGGAGGGGAGTGAAATAGATCCTGAAACCGCATGCATACAAACAGTCGGAGCCTGGAAACGGGTGACGGCGTACCTTTTGTATAATGGGTCAGCGACTTACATTCAGTGGCAAGCTTAACCGATTAGGGAAGGCGTAGCGAAAGCGAGTCCGAATAGGGCGTTCAGTCGCTGGGTGTAGACCCGAAACCAAGTGATCTATCCATGGCCAGGTTGAAGGTGCGGTAACACGTACTGGAGGACCGAACCCACTAACGTTGAAAAGTTAGGGGATGAGCTGTGGATAGGGGTGAAAGGCTAAACAAACTTGGAAATAGCTGGTTCTCTCCGAAAACTATTTAGGTAGTGCCTCGTGTCTCACCTTCGGGGGTAGAGCACTGTCATGGTTGGGGGGTCTATTGCTGATTACCCCGCCATAGCAAACTCCGAATACCGAAGAGTGCAATCACGGGAGACAGACATCGGGTGCTAACGTCCGGTGTCAAGAGGGAAACAACCCAGACCGCCAGCTAAGGTCCCTAAATATTGCTAAGTGGGAAACGAAGTGGGAAGGCTAAAACAGTCAGGAGGTTGGCTTAGAAGCAGCCACCCTTTAAAGAAAGCGTAATAGCTCACTGATCGAGTCGTCCTGCGCGGAAGATGTAACGGGGCTAAGCAATATACCGAAGCTGCGGATGCACGTAAGTGCATGGTAGGAGAGCGTTCTGTAAGCCTGTGAAGGTGTCTTGTAAAGGATGCTGGAGGTATCAGAAGTGCGAATGCTGACATGAGTAGCGATAAAGGGGGTGAAAGGCCCCCTCGCCGTAAGCCCAAGGTTTCCTACGCAACGTTCATCGGCGTAGGGTGAGTCGGCCCCTAAGGCGAGGCAGAGATGCGTAGCTGATGGGAAGCAGGTTAATATTCCTGCACCGTCGTATGATGCGATGGGGGGACGGATCGCGGAAGGTTGTCCGGGTGTTGGATGTCCCGGTCCCTGCATTGGAGATGGCACTTAGGCAAATCCGGGTGCGTGATTCAAGGGTGTGGGGCGAGCGACTTTAGGTCGCGAAGCAATTGGAAGTGGTTCCAAGAAAAGCCTCTAAGCTTCAGTCATACGAGACCGTACCGCAAACCGACACAGGTGGGCGAGATGAGTATTCTAAGGCGCTTGAGAGAACTCGGGAGAAGGAACTCGGCAAATTGGTACCGTAACTTCGGGATAAGGTACGCCCTTGTAGTTTGACTGGCTCGCGCCAGAAGGACGAAGGGGTTGCAATAAAATGGTGGCTGCGACTGTTTAATAAAAACACAGCACTCTGCAAACACGAAAGTGGACGTATAGGGTGTGACGCCTGCCCGGTGCCGGAAGATTAAATGATGGGGTGCAAGCTCTTGATTGAAGTCCCGGTAAACGGCGGCCGTAACTATAACGGTCCTAAGGTAGCGAAATTCCTTGTCGGGTAAGTTCCGACCTGCACGAATGGCGTAACGATGGCCACACTGTCTCCTCCCGAGACTCAGCGAAGTTGAAGTGTTTGTGATGATGCAATCTCCCCGCGGCTAGACGGAAAGACCCCATGAACCTTTACTGTAGCTTTGCATTGGACTTTGAACCGATCTGTGTAGGATAGGTGGGAGGCTTTGAAACCGGGACGCTAGTTTCGGTGGAGCCGTCCTTGAAATACCACCCTGGTTTGTTTGAGGTTCTAACCTTGGCCCGTGAATCCGGGTCGGGGACAGTGCATGGTAGGCAGTTTGACTGGGGCGGTCTCCTCCCAAAGTGTAACGGAGGAGTTCGAAGGTACGCTTGGTACGGTCGGACATCGTACCTAAAGTGCAATGGCAAAAGCGTGCTTAACTGCGAGACCGACAAGTCGAGCAGGTGCGAAAGCAGGACATAGTGATCCGGTGGTTCTGTATGGAAGGGCCATCGCTCAACGGATAAAAGGTACTCTGGGGATAACAGGCTGATACCGCCCAAGAGTTCATATCGACGGCGGTGTTTGGCACCTCGATGTCGGCTCATCTCATCCTGGGGCTGTAGCCGGTCCCAAGGGTATGGCTGTTCGCCATTTAAAGAGGTACGTGAGCTGGGTTTAAAACGTCGTGAGACAGTTTGGTCCCTATCTGCCGTGGGCGTTGGAATCTTGACGGGGGCTGCTCCTAGTACGAGAGGACCGGAGTGGACGTACCGCTGGTGTACCTGTTGTCTCGCCAGAGGCATCGCAGGGTAGCTATGTACGGAAGAGATAACCGCTGAAAGCATCTAAGCGGGAAACTTGCCTGAAGATGAGGATTCCCTGGAGACTTGATCTCCCTGAAGGGTCGTTCGAGACCAGGACGTTGATAGGCTGGGTGTGGAAGCGCAGTAATGCGTTCAGCTAACCAGTACTAATTGCCCGTGCGGCTTGATCCTATAACCGGTATGTTTCCGGCTGGGTCCGCCTTGTGCCTGATACACACAACTCACAACCCCAAATCTACATTCCCATATTGGTCCCGTTGACCTCGTCAACGTGACAACAAGTCATAGCCTGGTGACCATAGCGAGTCGGTACCACCCCTTCCCATCCCGAACAGGACCGTGAAACGACTCCGCGCCGATGATAGTGCGGATTCCCGTGTGAAAGTAGGTCATCGCCAGGCTCTCCCCTC
>NZ_JBSFAI010000033.1:0-3052 GCF_056280165.1 Ralstonia sp. 110700041-2
AAATATGGCATTGGGCGGCTTTACCCCGAAGCAGCGGCTGGCCATGGCCGCTTAGTTTCTACTTCTGCCGACTGTGGAAAACGGGGGCATTACCAGATACTCGATACCCGCGTCGGCCACACCATACAGCGTGACGCTCGATTGAGCGAATGCGGTTGTAGCGAACAGACCGAGGGATGCGACGGCAATGCGACTAATCTTCATGGATTCTCCTCATTAAGACCCGAAATTAATTTGGTGGGGGCGAGTATAGAAATCTGCAGATGACGGTCAGATTGCGAAGTAATTACGTGGGGTCACTTCGTCGCGTGATGACGACAAGGTGGAACGTACCGGGGTTATGTGGATTGACATGGCTTTCGCGCGGACGCGTCAACCTGTGTGCGCGCGAACGTTGCGGGCCGGTAATGGGAAACTCACGAAAAGAGGTCGCTTCTCTCGAAGCAAGATCGACTGCCTTTGCAATACGCTGCGGGTTCCGATCTAGTTGGAGAGTAAGGATGGACACGCCATACGTCGCAAAATGGGCGCGTAGCGAAGACAGCGTTCATGAGCAAGCGCTGCGACTTCGCACACGGAGGTTCGAGCTGCTGTCTGCAAATATTGCAAATGCGGATACGCCGAACTACAAGGCGCGCGATATCGACTTCAGCGCCGAGTTGGATAGGGTGATGGGCAGTGGCCAGAATTTTGCGGGCATGACCATGACTTCGCCGCGACACATCGAGGCAAGCAAGCCCGCGCTGGAAGAGGATCTGATGTATCGCGTCCCCCTGCAGTCGAGTATGGACGGCAACACCGTGGAGATGGACGTCGAGCGTGTGGCGTTTGCAGAGAACGCGCTGCGGATGCGGTTCTCCATTCAAAAGACTGCCGACGAGTACAAGGACATGCTCAAGCTCTACCAGGACATGCGGCCCTAGCGGGGAAACCGCGACTACTGGCAGGGCGGCTTGGGTGCGGCGACAGCGCTGGACGCGTCTCTGGAAGACGGCTCCGGTGTGCTCGCTGCGGATTCCTGCTTCGACGGATGTTTGGCTGTGCGATGTCGCGGGTTGGCCGCCCAGGCAACCCGTTGGTCGCGGGAGGCGTATCCCGTGTCTGAATGTCCAATGGCGAGGGTGTGCCACTGGGTCGGCTTCTCGCTGAGTCGATCACCGGTCGCAGGAGCCGGCAAAGCGTAGGCCAGCAAGGCAGAGCATGCGACGGCGCTAATCATCTGTATGGTTCCTGGACGGATGACATGAGGATCCTGTCATCCGCAAGATAGTACGCTCAGATTGCGGGCACATTACCAACGCATTACGGCGGGGCATTGGGGCGCTGACTCGTTGAGCTTTGTTGTTGCAATGCGGGGCACACTAGTTGCTAATAGTGTGCAACGGCGTGAATGCCGATTCAGACTGACTGGAGCCCGCGACAATGACCGAAAAGCTGCGCCTGGACATTCCTGTCTTGCTTCCTGGCCTTCCCGATTCCTCTGATCCCTGTGTAGAACGGTTGCTGTCCGAACTGAGAGGGAAAGAGGGCGTCGAGGCGGCGCATATAAAAACTGCAAATGTTGATAGCGATTCACAGATATGTGTCCACTACGATCCCGCAGCGATTTCCCTTGCCCGCATCCGGGAGCTGGTGACAAGCACGGGTGCGGTGATTTCGTCGCGGTTTGGTCATGTGCTTTGGCAATTGAAGGGCGTCTGGCACGAACGACGAGCGCGAACCGTAGCTAGCCAACTGCGGGCCTTGCCCGGCGTCATCGAGGCCGAAGTCAGCGCCTCCGGCATAGCGCGCGTCGAATTCGACAACGATCGGATCTCCGCGGCAGGGATCGAGCAGGCCCTGTCAAAACGCGGGCTCGCGCCGGTTGAGATCGGTGCCCGGAAGAGCGGTCATGCAGACCATGAACACCGCGAAGGCGTCAAGGATCATGCACATGGGGAAGGCGAGGGGCATGAGGCCCACGCACACGGCAGCGTGTTTGGCCCGAATACTGAGCTAATCTTCTCCCTGATCTGTGGGGCCTTGCTTGGTCTCGGATTTGCCGTTGGTAAGCTGTTCGGCAGCCTGCCAGCATGGATTCCGGTTGCCTTCTTTGTCGGCGCGTATTTTTTTGGTGGTTTCTATACCGTTCGGGAAGCGATAGAGAACCTCCGGCTAAAGAAGTTCGAAATCGACACACTGATGCTGGTAGCCGCCGCAGGGGCGGCGGCGTTAGGCGCTTGGGCGGAAGGCGCGCTACTTCTCTTTTTGTTCAGTCTCGGCCACGGGCTCGAACACTACGCCATGGGGCGCGCCAAGCGGGCGATCGAAGCGTTGGCGGCGCTCGCACCGGCTACAGCAAGTGTGCGGCGTGAAGGCGAGGTACGAGAGGTCCCCGTCGAGGAATTGCAGGTGGGGGATGTGGTGGTGGTTCGGCCGAACGAACGCCTCCCCGCCGATGGTTTTCTGGTAAAGGGGGCTTCCGCAGTCAATCAAGCGCCGGTTACTGGCGAAAGCATCCCGGTCGACAAGCAGCCCGTGGATGACGCCGCCGCAGCCAGGAGGAAGCCCGATGCCGTAGGGGCCGTGTCCCGCGTGTTCGCCGGAACCATCAATGGCGCCGGCGCCATTGAAGTGGAAGTGACGCGCCTTTCCACGGACAGCGCCCTGGCGAAAGTCGTCAAGATGGTCAACGAGGCCGAAGCGCAAAAGTCACCGAGCCAGCGGTTCACTGAGAAGTTCGAACGGATCTTTGTTCCTGCAGTGCTTGTGCTGGCGGTATTGCTGCTGTTTGCAGGGCTAGTGATCAATGAGCCGTTCAGTGCGACCTTCTACCGCGCCATGGCGGTGCTGGTTGCCGCCAGCCCATGCGCGCTCGCCATCGCGACACCGAGCGCGGTGCTGTCGGGGGTAGCGCGCGCCGCTAGAGGGGGTGTACTGATCAAGGGCGGGGCGCCGCTCGAAAACCTGGGTTCACTGGGTAATACCCCCTGAAATCCACCGCTGGGAGAAGTAGAATTTTCTCGTTAAGAGGGAGTTCTGCAGATGAAGAAGTCGAGATTCACAGATAGCC
>NZ_JBSFAI010000034.1:0-2405 GCF_056280165.1 Ralstonia sp. 110700041-2
GTAAGCACCCGGTGAACCCGTCTTGAAGGGGACCCGCGTAGCAAGGAGCATCGTGTCCATCTAGTTCTAGGTGGACACGTGGACACTATCGAAGAGAGCGCGCCAATACGGCGCCGACGTCGGCATAGCGCCGAGTTCAAGGCCAAGGCAGTGCAGGAGTGCATGCAGCCGGGTGTTTCGATCGCGGCGATAGCCCTGCACCATCGCCTCAATGCGAATCTGCTGCGGCGCTGGGTCGCCGAGCAGGAAGCAAAGAATGGCGCGCCTGAGGACCGCGAGTTGATGAGGGTGCCGCAAGGCGAGTTCATCCCGTTGCGGATCGGCGAGCCGACCACTGCCGTGCCGGACATCCAGATCGAAGTCCGCCGTGGCGCGACGACGATCAGTCTTCGCTGGCCGGGATCGGCCGCAGCGCAGTGCGCCCAGTGGCTGCAAGGGTGGTTGCGTTGATTCGGGTGGACGCGATCTGGTTGGCCGTGGAGCCGCTGGACATGCGCGCCGGTACCGAAACGATCCTCGCGCGGGTCGTCAAGGTGTTCGGCGCGGCACGCCCCCACCACGCCTACCTGTTTGCCAATAAGAGTTCGACGCGCATGAAGGTGCTGGTCTACGACGGCTTCGGCATCTGGCTGGCCGCGCGGCGCCTCAACAAGGGGCGCTTCATCTGGACGAACGGCGACCAGGCGATCGCCACGGCGCTCAATCCCGAGCAATTGCGTGCGCTGGTGACGGGGCTGCCTTGGCAGACGCTCACCCACGACCACGCGATCACGGTCGTGTAATACCCCCAAAGCCGTAAACTGGCTTCCTTCCAGAGGACTTGGGGTTCTGGCAGACTCGCCGCATGAACCTACCCACCAACCTCGATGCCCTGAGCCCGGACGAACTGCGCACACTGGCTGCGCAGTTGATGGCCCAGGTCGGCGAGAAGGACCGGGAGTTGCGGTACCGGCAAGCCAAGATCGACCAGCTCACACACGAGCTGGCCATCCACAAGCGCTGGAAGTTCGGCAAGCGCAGCGAGCAACTGACATCTGAACAGGCGAGTCTGCTGGACGAAGCCATTGACGCAGACCTCGAGGCGATTGAGACCGAACTGGAAGCGCTCCTGCCGTCGTCCAAATCTGAAGCCAAGAGCAAGCCCAAGCGCCAGGCATTGCCGCCGCAGTTGCCGCGCACCGACATCCACCACGAGCCGGACGCAGAGACCTGCACCTGTGGGTGTGCGCTCAAGCGCATTGGCGAAGACATCAGCGAGAAGCTGGACTACACGCCGGGCACGTTCACCGTGGAGCGTCACATCCGCGGCAAATGGGTGTGCGATCAGTGTGAGACGCTGGTGCAGACGCCGGTGCCACCCCACGTCATCGACAAAGGCATCCCGACGGCCGGACTGCTGGCACATACGCTGGTGTCCAAGTTCGGCGACCACCTTCCCCTGTATCGGCAGGAGCGCATCTATGCGCGCGCCGGTCTGGCCATCCCGCAATCGACACTGGGCGCGTGGGTGGGCATCTGTGGCGTGCGTCTGCAACCGCTGGTGGACGCCCTGCAAGAAGAGGTTCTGAGCCACGGTGTTCTGCACGCCGACGAAACGCCAGTGCAGATGCTCGCGCCCGGCAATGGCAAGACGCACCGCGCCTACCTGTGGGCCTATGCGCCGAGCGAGTTCGAGAAGATGCGCGCGGTGATTTACCAGTTTGCGCCCAGCCGCAGCGGCGAGCACGCTCGCGCGTTCCTGGGGCAGTGGCAAGGCAAGCTGGTATGTGATGACTTCGCCGGCTACAAGGCCAGCTTCGACGGTGGCGTCACTGAGATCGGTTGCATGGCCCATTCGCGGCGCAAGTTCTTTGAACTGCACGACAAGCACAAGAGCGAATTGGCGGGCCAGGCACTGCGCTACATGGTGAGCTTGTACGAGATCGAGGCGCAAGTGCGGGATGCTGAGCCAGACCAGCGCCTGGCAGCGCGGCAACAAAGGGCTGGCCCGATTCTAGAGCGGCTGCACGCCTGGCTCGAGGAACAGCGACGCCGCGTCCCAGACGGCTCGGCGATCGCGCGGGCCATTGACTACAGCCTCAAGCGGTGGCCGGCTCTCGTGCGTTACCTCGACGACCCGACGGTGCCCATCGACAACAACCACGTCGAGCGACAGATCCGGCCGGTTGCCCTGGGTCGCTCCAATTGGTTGTTTGCAGGCTCACTGCGCGCCGGTCAACGCGCGGCTGCCGTCATGAGCCTGATCCAATCGGCCAAGCTCAACGGGCACGATCCCTACGCCTATCTGAAAGACGTCCTCACGCGACTGCCGACCCACAAGGCGGCCGACATCGCCGAACTGCTCCCGCATCGCTGGACGCCCAGCGCCACCTAGCTGGCAAGACGGGTTCACCGGGTGCTTACTC
>NZ_JBSFAI010000035.1:0-2187 GCF_056280165.1 Ralstonia sp. 110700041-2
AACGCAGCGACGCGATAAACAAAGTTGATCGCGAAGTTCTTTAACAAGCAAACAGCCGATAAGTGTGGGCGCTTAATACTGGGTGCGGCGGATTTCGATCCGCTAGCTAACAAGTAATGAAGTGCTCGCACAGAAGTAAGGTTTGAACGAAAGTTCAAGTCAGATTCTGAGAGTGAGCGACCGCTCGTAAAGAGCGAAAACAGCAGATTGAACTGAAGAGTTTGATCCTGGCTCAGATTGAACGCTGGCGGCATGCCTTACACATGCAAGTCGAACGGCAGCATGATCTAGCTTGCTAGATTGATGGCGAGTGGCGAACGGGTGAGTAATACATCGGAACGTGCCCTGTAGTGGGGGATAACTAGTCGAAAGATTAGCTAATACCGCATACGACCTGAGGGTGAAAGTGGGGGACCGCAAGGCCTCATGCTATAGGAGCGGCCGATGTCTGATTAGCTAGTTGGTGGGGTAAAGGCCCACCAAGGCGACGATCAGTAGCTGGTCTGAGAGGACGATCAGCCACACTGGGACTGAGACACGGCCCAGACTCCTACGGGAGGCAGCAGTGGGGAATTTTGGACAATGGGCGAAAGCCTGATCCAGCAATGCCGCGTGTGTGAAGAAGGCCTTCGGGTTGTAAAGCACTTTTGTCCGGAAAGAAATGGCTCTGGTTAATACCTGGGGTCGATGACGGTACCGGAAGAATAAGGACCGGCTAACTACGTGCCAGCAGCCGCGGTAATACGTAGGGTCCAAGCGTTAATCGGAATTACTGGGCGTAAAGCGTGCGCAGGCGGTTGTGCAAGACCGATGTGAAATCCCCGAGCTTAACTTGGGAATTGCATTGGTGACTGCACGGCTAGAGTGTGTCAGAGGGGGGTAGAATTCCACGTGTAGCAGTGAAATGCGTAGAGATGTGGAGGAATACCGATGGCGAAGGCAGCCCCCTGGGATAACACTGACGCTCATGCACGAAAGCGTGGGGAGCAAACAGGATTAGATACCCTGGTAGTCCACGCCCTAAACGATGTCAACTAGTTGTTGGGGATTCATTTCCTTAGTAACGTAGCTAACGCGTGAAGTTGACCGCCTGGGGAGTACGGTCGCAAGATTAAAACTCAAAGGAATTGACGGGGACCCGCACAAGCGGTGGATGATGTGGATTAATTCGATGCAACGCGAAAAACCTTACCTACCCTTGACATGCCACTAACGAAGCAGAGATGCATTAGGTGCTCGAAAGAGAAAGTGGACACAGGTGCTGCATGGCTGTCGTCAGCTCGTGTCGTGAGATGTTGGGTTAAGTCCCGCAACGAGCGCAACCCTTGTCTCTAGTTGCTACGAAAGGGCACTCTAGAGAGACTGCCGGTGACAAACCGGAGGAAGGTGGGGATGACGTCAAGTCCTCATGGCCCTTATGGGTAGGGCTTCACACGTCATACAATGGTGCATACAGAGGGTTGCCAAGCCGCGAGGTGGAGCTAATCCCAGAAAATGCATCGTAGTCCGGATCGTAGTCTGCAACTCGACTACGTGAAGCTGGAATCGCTAGTAATCGCGGATCAGCATGCCGCGGTGAATACGTTCCCGGGTCTTGTACACACCGCCCGTCACACCATGGGAGTGGGCTTTACCAGAAGTAGTTAGCCTAACCGCAAGGAGGGCGATTACCACGGTAGGGTTCATGACTGGGGTGAAGTCGTAACAAGGTAGCCGTATCGGAAGGTGCGGCTGGATCACCTCCTTTAAGAGCGTGCATCCGACGTTAGGCGTCCACACTTATCGGTTTGTTTGATGTTACAGCCAAGGGTCTGTAGCTCAGGTGGTTAGAGCACCGTCTTGATAAGGCGGGGGTCGTAGGTTCAAGTCCTACCAGACCCACCAAGTTACGGACGGTGGAAGTTGTTCTCTGCCGTGACTGGGGGATTAGCTCAGCTGGGAGAGCACCTGCTTTGCAAGCAGGGGGTCGTCGGTTCGATCCCGTCATCCTCCACCATTACCTTTTGGTTACCAAACGCAAGCATCGACGCTGTGTCGATGGTGTTTGCGTTTGGCCTAGCCAAGACGAGCGTAAAAGTTCGGCTGTTCTTTAACAATATGGAATGTAGTAAAGGTGTCGCGGTGCGTTGATGAGACGCACACTCAAACGCGACACTGGGTTGTGATTGTATCAACCAGTATTACCAG
>NZ_JBSFAI010000036.1:0-1315 GCF_056280165.1 Ralstonia sp. 110700041-2
TGTCAAGTCCTGCCATAGGTTGACACTGTGCTCAGTCTCCGAGCGCCCGATGCACCGCATCGGGCGTTTTGTATTTCAAGGCCAGATGAGGCCGTTCGTGGTTGTAGATATGCACGGCCTGCGCCACCATGCGTGCGGCCTGCTCTAGGTCGGCGGGGCGCTTGAGCAGCAACTCCCCTTTGAGGATGCCGTTGACCCGTTCGGCCAGGGCATTCTGGTAGCAGTCGTAGCCATCGGTCATGGAGCACGTGATGCCGTGCCGCTGATGGATGCGCTGGTACTCGGCTGAACAGTATTGGATGCCCCGATCCGAGTGATGAACCAGAGGCTGTCGCGTATGGCGCGTCTTCAGCGCCATCTTCAACGCCTGGGCGACCGACTCGGCATGCAGGCTGTCATGCACGCGGTAGCCCACGATCTTGCGCGAGTAGGCGTCAGTCACCAGACTCAGGTACGCACAGCGCTGGGCGGTCGGCAGATAGGTAATGTCGGCCACCCAGACCTGCTCCGGCCCGGTGGGGATGACCTGGTTCGGGCCGTCCTTGAGCAGATTGGGATGGCGCCGGAAGCGATGATGACTGTGTGTGGTCTTGTGATACGCCCGCTGCGGCACGACCAGCAGCCGGGCTGCACGCAGGATATCGAACAGGCGATCCCGGCCAACCTGGATGCCTGCCTCGGCCAGCGGCGTGCGCAGCACGTGCTGGAGCTTGCGCGTACCCAAGCGCGGCTGGCGCAGCCGTAAGTGGTTGACCAACGCACAGACCTTGGCCTCACGCGCGATTTGCCGTGTCTCGCTTTGCTGGCGTTTGTAGTACGCTTGGCGGCTGATGCCAATGTCGCGGCAGGCCCTGCCCACACTCAGCCCTTGGACGAGCTTTTGCGTGAGGACCTGCCCGAAGGCTTTTTTACGACGCGCGCCCCATGCTCTTTCTGGATCACGTCGATCACCGCCTCGAACAGGCGTGCCTTCTCTTGGGCCTCCCGCAACTGCACTTCCAATTCCTTGATGCGCTGCTCAGGCGTGAGCGGCTTGCGCTGGCTGGTTTGATTTCCCATCGTGGTTTTGGCCGCCGCCGAGGCGCTCCAGTCCTGTCGTCCGTGCTTGCGCAACCATACCAGCACCGTCGAGCGACCCTGAATGCCATAGCGTCGCTGCGCCTCTTTGTAGGTCAGCTCGCCTTTTTCCACCTGCTCAACCACTGCCAACTTAAAAGCCAGCGTGTAGTCCCTCTGCGTTCGCTTCTTCTGCCCGTCCATCTTGACCCTCACTCCCTGGCGGGGAAAAAGTGTCAACCTTATTCAGGACGGGTCA
>NZ_JBSFAI010000037.1:0-1200 GCF_056280165.1 Ralstonia sp. 110700041-2
TGACCTGCCCCCGGTTTTAGTACGAAGCACAGTTAGAGTCCGAGGTTAAAAACTCTTGCTCATGCCCCTGCGCAAACTGCATCGGGGTCAGGTAGCCGAGCGAGCTGTGAGGCCGCTCGGTGTTGTACTCGATACGCCATTCCTCAATCAGCCGCCGGGCGTGGCGCATCGAGGCGAACCAGTGCTCGTTCAGGCATTCATCGCGGAACCGCCCGTTGAAGCTCTCGATGTAGGCGTTCTCCACGGGCTTGCCGGGCCGGATGAACGATAGCGTGACACCCGCTTCGTAGGCCCAGGCGTCCAGCACCTTACCAGCGAACTCCGGACCGTTGTCCACCGTGATAGACGCGGGCAAGCCTCGCATCTCCTTCAGTCGTTCCAGCACTTGCTTCACTCGCAAGCCCGGCAACGAGGTGTCGACCTCGATGGCCAGGCACTCGCGCGTGTAATCGTCGACCACGTTCAGGCAGCGAAACCGCCGACCATACGCCAGTCCATCGGAAACGAAGTCCATCGACCAACTCTGGTTCGGGCCCGTTGGCAGCGACAGCGGCTTGCGCTCGACAGCCGCAATGCGCTTGCGTCGCCGCTTGCGCACGCTCAGTCCCGCCTTGCTGTACAGCCGCCAGATGCGCTTGTGATTGGCCAGCCAGCCCTCCCGCTGCAACAGCACGTGAATCCGGCGATAGCCATAGCGGCGCCTCTGCGCGGCGATGGCCACCATCCGACCCGTCAGCACTTCGTCGTCAATTCGGCGGCGCGATTCGTAGTGGAACAGCGAGCGCGAAATCCCTACCAGCCCGCAGGCCCGGGTGACACCCATGGCGCGTTCGGTCATCAATGTCCGGACCGCTTCGCGCTTGGCCTGCGGGCTTGCTACTTTCGAGACAGCAGGTCCTTCAGCGCGGCGTTGTCGAGCATCGATTCGGCCAGCAGGCGCTTGAGCTTGTTGTTCTCTTGCTCCAGCCCCTTCAGGCGCTGCGCTTCGGACACCGTCATCCCGCCGAACTTCGCTTTCCAGTTGTAGTAGGTCGCGTCCGAGATGCCGTACTTGCGGCACAGCTCCGCCGGCTTCACGCCGGCCTCGGCTTCCCTCAGCACGCCAATAATCTGTTCTTCGGTGAATCGCTTCTTCATGACCGTTCCTCTCTTGGGAACGGACTCTACATCGTCAACGTACTAATCGCGGGGAGCAGGTCA
>NZ_JBSFAI010000038.1:0-1193 GCF_056280165.1 Ralstonia sp. 110700041-2
GGTAATACCCCCTGAAATCCACCGCTGGGAGAAGTAGAATTTTCTCGTTAAGAGGGAGTTCTGCAGATGAAGAAGTCGAGATTCACAGATAGCCAGATATTGGAGGCGCTCAAGCGCGCGGAGGCTGGGCTTGCGGTGCCGGAGCTATGCCGGGAACTGGGCATCAGTTCGGCAACGTTCTACAAATGGCGCTCGAAGTACGGCGGGATGGACGCGTCGATGATGTCGCGCATGAAGGAGCTCGAGGCGGAGAATGCCCGGCTGCGCAAGATGTACATCGAGGAGAAGCTCAAGGCTGAGATTGCCTCGGAGGCGCTGCAAAAAAAGTTCTGAAGCCATCTCGCCGGCGCGAGATGGCAAAGCAGGTTGTGCAACAGCGCCGCGTGTCAATTCGTGTGGCGTGCACAGTGTTCGGCATCAGCGAGTCGTGCTACCGATACGAGGCGAAGTTGAACACGGAGAACGAAGAGATTGCAGACTGGCTGATGCGTATCACGGGCTGTCATCGCAACTGGGGCTTTCTGCTGTGCTATTACTACTTGCGTAACGTGCAGGGATTCGGGTGGAACCACAAGCGCATCTACCGGATTTATCGGGAGCTGGAGCTGAACCTGCGCATCAAGCCGAAGAAACGCTTGGTGCGCGAAACGCCGCAGCCGCTGTCGGTGCCGCATGCCATCAACGAAGTGTGGTCAATGGACTTCATGCATGACCAGCTCGTTGACGGGCGCAGCATCCGGACGCTGAACGTGATTGATGATTTCAACCGCGAGGCGCTGGGCATTGAGGTGGATTTCTCGCTGCCGTCCGAGCGGGTGATTCGCACGCTGGAGCAGCACATGGAATGGCGTGGCAAGCCGAAGGTAATTCGTTGTGACAACGGCCCAGAATACCTGAGCACAGCCATCGTGACTTGGACGCAGAAGCTAGGTATACGGCTGGAATACATTGAGCCGGGCAAGCCGCAACAGAACGCGTACATCGAACGGTTCAATCGGACCGCGCGATACGAATGGCTCTCGCAATATCTGTGGGAAGACCTGGAGCAGGTTCGGCAGGCAGCGGCCGACTGGATGTGGACTTACAATCACGAGCGCCCAAATATGGCATTGGGCGGCTTTACCCCGAAGCAGCGGCTGGCCATGGCCGCTTAGTTTCTACTTCTGCCGACTGTGGAAAACGGGGGCATTACC
>NZ_JBSFAI010000039.1:0-1089 GCF_056280165.1 Ralstonia sp. 110700041-2
AACGGCATGCCGAAGTGTTCCAGTTCATAGACCACGTTCGGCGCCTGGCGGCACATGAATTCGATCGCGTCCTGGTCGCCGAGCCAGTCGGAACCCTTGACGGTGTCGTAGAAGTGATAGTGCCAATTGTCTTCGCTCATGTTGCCCAGCGAAGCACCGATACCACCCTGCGCCGCAACGGTGTGCGAGCGGGTGGGGAACACCTTGGACAGCACGGCCACGGAGAGGCCGGCTTCTGCCAGCTGCAGCGATGCGCGCATGCCCGAACCGCCCGCACCGACGATCACGACGTCGAATTTGCGGCGCGGCAGCCCAGTCTTGACTGCGACCATGTCTTAAACCCTCCAGAGAATCTGAGCTGCGTAGCCCGCACAACCGACGAGCCACAGAATCGTCAACACTTGCAGCGTCAAACGCACTGCCACGGGCTTCACGTAGTCCATCCAGATGTCACGCACACCGATCCAGGCGTGATACGTGAGCGACACGAACGCCAGGAACGTCAGCATCTTCATCCACTGGTTGGAGAACAGCCCCGCCCAGCTTTGGTACGACGTGTCTTTCGAGAGCAGGAACGCCGCCAGCAGCACGACGGTGTAGACCGCCATGATCACGGCGGTGACGCGCTGCGCGAGGAAGTCCTTCAGGCCGTAGTGCGCGCCCACAACGAGGCGCTTGGGACCAATATTGTTATTTGCCATCAGGGGCTCCTCAGAACAGGCCGAACAGCTTGGCGCCGAACACGACGGTCAGCAGCAGGCTGACGATCAGCACGCTCACAGCCGACTTGGAGGCCGAAGCCTTGTCGATGCCAATATGCAGATCGAGGATCAGGTAACGGACGCCAGCGCAGAAATGGTGCAGATAAGCCCAGATGAGCGCGAGGACGACGACCTTGGCAAAACCGTTGGACAGAAGCGCCGAGAACTTGGCGAAACTGATTTCCGACGTGAGACTTTGTTCGAACAAGTACAGCACGAACGGAAGAAGAAGGAACATCAGCGCACCGCTGGCACGGTGCAGGATGGACACCTTACCGGCCCAGGGCAAGCGGTAGCGGGCGATGTCGCCCAAACCGATGTTCCTGTA